>JAGART010000203.1 GCA_017622115.1 Clostridia bacterium | reverse complement strand
CTAACTTGAAGGCTTTGTGGTATCTAACAACAAAACGTATTCCACAACGTAAATTTAAGAGAAGAGTAATTAACGTTTTGGACATCACACCACAAAGCACGCAAACTAACTTGAAGGCTTTGTGGTATCTAACAACAAAACGTATTCCACAACGTAAATTTAAGAGAAGAGTAAAATTATATACAATTTACAATTACAAAAAGACTGTTAAAATAACAGTCTTTTTGTTTTGCAATTTGGGACTATTTAAATCCTAATAAATAGTCCGGTGTAACGTCAAATAAATCACACAACTTTAAAAGAGAGTTAAGGTCTGGCAGACTTTTGTTTAACTCCCAAAGTGATATGGTATCTTGACTAATGAAAAGACGTTTGGCTAATTCAGCCTGTGTCCAATTTTTCTCTTTTCTAAATTCTCTAATGTTTCTTCCTAATTCCATAATTTATATTATACGAAAATATTTCGTGTATTTGTTTGATTACGAAAAATATTCGTAAAAACTTTTAAATTAAGACAATTATATCACAAATTTGTAAAAAGTATATGGAATATTGAAGTTTTTCATAATAAATTTTGATATGTAAAAAAATAAAAAAAATATATCAAAATGATATATTTTTTAAAAATTATTTGCGGTTACGTTTACGAGCCGCTTCTCTTTTCTTTTTACGTTTAACGCTAGGCTTTTCGTATGCTTCGTGTTTACGTAAATCGCCAATGATGCCATCTTTTTGACATTTGCGTTTAAAACGTTTTAAAGCACTGTCCAAAGATTCATCTTTGCCTACAACTACCATTGTCATCTTTCTCACCACCTTAGCGTATAAAATCTAAACTATTTTGCCATAAATTTATGCAAAAGTCAAGTATTTAATTCATTTTTTTTAAGTTTTTATACATAAAATATGCTTTTTAAAAGGTTTATACGAGAATTTTTAGATTTTATTTGCAAAATGAACAATAGTCTGCTACAATAAATAACAATTTTTTACAAGAGGTTAAAAATGCTAGCGAAAGTAAATACTTTGGGACTTGTTGGTATAGAGGGATTTAGCGTATTAGTAGAAGCAGATTTAAATAATGGTTTGCCTAAATTTGATATTGTTGGGTTGCCAGATACTGCTATTAAAGAAAGCAAAGAGAGAATTCGTAGTGCAATCAAAAATTCTAAATACAAATTTCCTATGTTAAAATTAACTGTTAATCTTGCCCCAGCAGATATAAAAAAGGAAGGACCTATTTATGATTTGCCAATAGCAATCGCTTTACTTATTTGTACCGCCGAAATTGAATGTGAAAATATAAAAGACTATACTTTTATCGGTGAATTAAGTCTTGATGGTGAAATGAGAAAAGCGCAAGGCGTTTTGCCTTTGCTGATTTCTGCTCGTGCATTAGGACATAAAAAAGTTTTTATTCCGTTTGAGAATGAAGCAGAGGCAAGTTTTATTGATGGTATAGAAATTTATCCTGTAAAGAGTTTGCAACAAGTAGTAGAACATCTTAATAATGTTAATGTTTTGCAACCGTTGCAAGTTTCTAATTTTAAAGAAGTTCAAATTAATATGACAGAACAAAATGACTTTTGTTATGTCAAGGGACAAGCAAGTGCAAAACGTGCTATGGAGATTTCCGCTGCGGGTGGACATAACTTAATGATGATTGGTCCTCCGGGGGCGGGTAAAACAATGCTTGCACGTTGTATGCCTTCTATTTTGCCAACAATGACTTTTGATGAGGCTTTGGAAGTTACAAAAATTCATAGTGTTGCAGGTATTTTGGATTCAAAAGAAGGTATAGTGTGGCGTAGGCCTTTTCGTTCGCCTCATCATACAACTACTGCGGTAACTTTAACAGGTGGTGGTAATAAGGCAAAGCCCGGTGAGATTAGTATGGCTCATAATGGAGTGCTGTTTTTAGATGAATTGCCAGAATATAATCGCAAGACTTTGGAAACACTTCGACAACCTTTGGAAGATGGGGTAATAACAGTAGCAAGATTACAAAATACAGTCGAGTATCCTGCTCAATTTATGTTGCTTACAAGTATGAACCCTTGTCCGTGTGGAAACTATGGTAGTAAAATAAAGGAATGTCGTTGTACTTCAACTCAAATACATAAATATTTAGATAAGTTAAGTGGTCCGCTTATGGATAGAATTGATTTACACGTAGAAGTTGATGGTGTTTCATTTGAAGATTTGAGAGAAACAGATAAATTAGAAGAAAGTAGTGCAACAATTCGAGAACGTGTAAATAAAGCGAGAGATATTCAACTTAAACGTTTTGCAGGTACAAAAACTAATTGTAATGCTAAAATGACAACTAATCAAGTAAACACTTATTGTGCATTATCGCAAGAAAGTGAAGATTTGATAAAAGATGCGTTTGAAAGATTAAACCTTTCGGCTCGTGCTTATAATAGAATATTAAAAGTTGCTCGTACTATCGCTGATTTGGATAATAGCGAAAATATAGAGCTATCTCATATTGCAGAGGCAATCGGTTATCGTTCGTTAGATAAAAAATATTGGATTTAGAAAATTATGGATATTAGAAAAAAGATTTTTATTTGGCTATCAATGAGTGAACTAGAATTAGGCACTCTTTATGATATGCTTGCTTATTTCCCTCGTATTGAGGAATTGTGGGAATTAGAAAAATATCAAGGCAAAATTGTTTATGCTTTGACGGGTGATGAATTTCGTTCATTTATGGCTATAAAGGAAAGTGGTGAACTAGAAAGAGTTATAAATGATTTGGAAACAGGTAATATAGGTTTTGTTTGCTATTTTGAACAAAATTATCCTGAAAAATTTATAGAATTAGACTATCCGCTTTTTGTTGTCTATTATCGTGGCGATATTTCATTACTTAATGGTAATAATATTGCAATCGTTGGTTCAAGAGCGTGTACTCGTTATGGAAAAGAACAAACAGACCGTTTTTCAAAAGAGTTGAGTAAAGCGGGATTTAATATTGTAAGCGGTTTGGCAGAAGGTATAGATGGTTGTGCTCACACTGGGGCTTTAAAAGCAAATGGTAAAACTATTAGTGTAGTGGCAAATGGCTTAAAGTCTATATTCCCTGCGATTAATGTTGACTTGGCTCGTGAAATTGTTGCAACTGGTGGAGTTTTGATTTCGGAATTTTATCCAGACTACAAACCAAAAGGGTTTTCGTTTGTACAAAGGAATAGACTAATTGCTGCCGCTAGTGAAGCAGTACTTGTTGTAGAAGCGGGCAAAGTAAGTGGTGCTTTGCATACTGTAAATTTTGCTCTTGATTTGGGTAGAGAAGTTTTTGCTATTCCAGGTAATTGTAATAGCTCGGCTAGTGAGGGGACAAATAACCTTATAAAGAAGTTCTATTCTATGTGTGTTACAAGTCCGCAAGAAATCATTTCACAATTAAATTGTACGCAAAATCTTAAATTACAAGTAAGCCAAAGTCAAAATCCTATAAAGCGTACAGATAAAATAAGTAACTTAAATGAAACAGAAAGTTTAATATATAATATGCTTCAAACTGAAGATGCTCATTTTGACGAAATTTTAGAAAAAACTCAAATTGAAGCAAAAAAGTTGTTAGTACTGTTGACAACTATGGAAATTCGTGGTTTAATTAGAAAGTTACCCGCTAATTATTTTGGGAAAAAGGATTGATTATGGAAACTTATACAATATTGTTATTTTTATGGGGCGGATTCTGGTTGATAAAAGCGTTGTGTGGTAAATAGCCTTAAATTTAGGAGGTATTATGAAATTAGTAGTGATAGAAGGTCCGGGTAAAAGAGCGACTATCAAAAAATATTTAGGTGCAGATTATGAAGTATTTGCAACAAAAGGACACGTGAGGGATTTGCCTATTCACGGTTTTGGCGTTGACTTAAATAATAATTTTGAGCCAAAATACGAAATTTTGCCTGATAAAAAAGATGTTATTAAGTCTTTAAAAGATATGGCAAATGATGCAGAGCAAATTCTGCTCGCAACTGACCCTGATAGAGAGGGGGAGGCCATTTCTTGGCACGTTGCAAATGTATTAGGCTTAAATCCGAGTGATAATATTCGTATCGAATTTAATGAAATTTCAAAAAATGCAGTTCAAAAGGCAATAGGTATGCCTAGGGCTATTGACCTTAATTTAGTTAATGCACAACAAGCACGTAGGGTTTTAGATAGAATTGTTGGTTACAAACTTTCGCCTATTCTTTCTCGTAAAATACAACCTAAATTAAGTGCTGGTCGTGTGCAATCAGTTACTTTAAAATTAGTTGTTGATAGAGAAAGAGAAATTATCAACTTTAAACCAGAGGAATGGTGGGCGATTACTGCCACATTATCTAAAATTGGTCAAACAGACAAGCCTTTTAATGCTACAATCTTAAACAAAGATGGCAAAAAGATTAAGATTACAAGTGCAGAGCAAAAAGATGAATTTTTGCGTGATATTGATGGCAAAAAGTGGATTGTAGAGAATATTAAAAAGAGCGTTACAAAATCTCACCCACCAGCACCTTATATTACAAGTTCTATGCAACAAGATGCTCTAAATAAATTAGGTATGACGCTTAAACGCACAACTCTTGCTGCTCAAAGTCTTTATGAAGGTGTAGAACTTGCTGGGCGTGGTAAAACAGCTCTTATTACTTATATTCGTACAGACTCTGTGCGTGTTTCACCAGAAGCTCAAAAAATGGCAAAAGACTATATTTTGTCTAAATTTGGTGAAAAGTTTTATCCTGAAACTCCAAATGTTTATAAATCAAAAAAATCAGCACAAGATGCCCACGAGGCAATTAGACCTATTTATATAGACATTACTCCTGAAAGCGTAAAGGATAGTCTTTCACAAGATAACTATAAACTTTATAAATTGATTTATGAGAGATTTTTGGCCAGTCAAATGAGTTCGGCTACATATAATTCGGTGTCTTTGGATATAGCAGTAAGTAATTATACTTTTAGAGCAACAGGAAGAACTCCTATCTTTGCCGGTTATACCGTTTTATATCAAGAGTATGTAGCAAAAGATAAAGATAATGAAGAAGAAAATCAAGCACACATTCCAGAAGTTTCACAAGGCGAAATTTTGGACTTGATGGGATTAAAAACAGAACAAAAATTTACAAAGCCACCTGCAAGATTTACAGAAGCAAGTCTAGTAAAGGCTATGGAAGAAAGAGGAATAGGTCGTCCAGCGACATATACTCCTACAATTACTGTTTTATTTAATAGACAATATACTATTAATGAAGGCAGATATATAAAACCTACTGAATTAGGTTGTTCGGTTATCGATTTGTTAGTTACTTACTTCCCAGAAATTATGGATGTAACGTTTACTGCAAATATGGAAAATAGTCTTGATGAAATTGCAAATGGCGAAAAGCAATGGGAAAAAGTTCTTTCACTCTTTTATGATGACTTTAAACAAGAAATGGACAATGCTTACGAAGCACTTAAAACACT
>JAGART010000202.1 GCA_017622115.1 Clostridia bacterium | reverse complement strand
TAAATGGCTTTTGTTTCCATATCGGTTTTTAAATATACATTTTTAGAAACTGTGTCCGCTACAAAAACCTTGTCATTAACGTAATAAACATTATCCGTGCTTTGGGGCATAATGGGTTCTTCTGTTGAACCTACATTAATAACAAGTTCTTTATGAGTGATATTATAGGTCGTTCCCTCTGCATACAAAATATTGTTTGCTCCACTCCAAATACAGCATAAAATAAATACTAAACTAAATAATCCTAATTTTTTCATTATGTACTCCTACATTAATTATAGCACATTTATATAAAATTCAAAAACAAATACAAAAAATTTTTTATTTATTTTTAATTTGTATATTAGGTGTCAAGTATTTATAAATATACTTAAAACGTTTGTTCGAAAATACAAATTAAGACATATTTTTGTAAAAAAATTAAAAAATTTACAAAATTTTACAAAAAACCTGTCCTAACTTATTGACAAATACAAATTTAATGTTATATAGTATTTTCACAAGAACGGGCAACTTGTATATTCTAAAAACATTTAGGGGGATTTATATGAAAAAACTAATTTGGGCTAAAACTATTTTTGAGTCTTATAAATATTTATCGAGAATAATTAAAAGTATAGATAGACTTGTGCTAGAAAGGAGTGTAAATAGTTATAATGTTTCTGTTGGAGAAATTACAACATTAGAAAAAATGGAAGCAGTTATTGATTTAATTCAAAGGAAAAAAAGACTGCTAGTAATTAAAATGTTGGTTGAAGAATCTTTAAAAAATATAGATAAAGAGTCTGCAAGAATATTGATAAAATATTATATTGATAAAATTGATATGACTACTATCGCACAAAATTATGGCACAAATCGTAGGGCAATGGCACGTAAAGTTAATAAACTTTTACAGATGTGTATGGAGAAAATGTACGATTTAGGCTATAATATTAGAATGATTGAAAACTTATTAGAAAACGAAGGTTGGATAATAGGAATATATAATTCGTATGTGGCGAAATTACCTGCAAGTGCGGAAATTCAAGAAATTGCATTACCACCTTTGCGAGGTATGGAAAAAGTATTTTATAATTATTGCAATCGAATGAGTAGGGGCGAAAGTTGTAGTACATAGTACAAAAAAATAGCATTTTTTGCTATTTTTTATTAAAAATCTAGTTCATCTCGACTATTTTTGTCAGAAATGGCTAATCTATTTAGGCTAGAAATTTGGCGTTTTGCTTCAGTTTTCTTTTTGCGTTTTTCAGGTTTAAATACTAAAATTAATAAAAATAATGCTGGAATGCAAAGACCTAAAATTAATAATAAACTTGTAGAGTTTTGTAGTTCGGGTGCAATTACTTGACCATTTGTTGTGATGCTTGGTTCAAGTTCTACAATTTCTGTGTTGGGCAAAAATTCGGTTAAATTTGTAGTTAAATTAGAATGAATATAACCAGTCAAAATTCCTTGCTCAAAACTTATAAATTTGCAAAAATACCAAATCGAATTTTCAGTATTTTGTGCAACTTCGCCAGAAACCGAACCAAAATAAATAACTTCTTTTGCATTAAAAGGAATGTTACCTAAATACGTTGATTGTGTTGTAGGTAAACTCCAAATTACTGGATTTGCTGTTGCCAAAATACTAAAACTTTGAGTGTTATAAGGAGTTGTAGGTGTGGAGTAAACTTGAGTTACGTCACTTTTTAAAACATATCCTATAAAATCTAAATATTGCACTTTTAAAAAATCTTCATCTTCATCGCTTATAAATTTTACAAAGTAACTTGTAGGCAAAGTGAAATAAACATTGTCTATCGAGTTGCTGTCTGTCGGTGTTCTGTAAAGTAAAACATTTTCAGCACTAATGCGATAATAAGCCTCTGTTTGAGCAAAACAAGGAGTTGAGTTACAAAAATAAATAAAAGGTAATATGAATATTAATGCAATATAAATGAATAAATATTTACGCATAATTTGCCCCCAAAACAATTTTAACAAACAATAGTTGTTTATCTATATGCAATTATTGTTTTTTTTACGAATTTTAAACTAATAAGTGGCGAAAAATATATTTTTTTAAAAAACGAGGAATTAATGAGTTTAAACGAGGCGTTGGTTAAGTTAAAAGTAATAGAACAAGAACTAAAACGGCGAAAAGAAAATAATAAATTGCTTTACTACAATACAGGTAAAAAAGTACATAAAAAGCAAATGCTTTTTCATAAATGCAAAAAACGTAATCGTTGGGTGTTTGGGGGAAATAGAAGTGGTAAATCTCAATGCGGTGCTGTTGAAGCAATTTGGTTGGCACGAGGTAATCACCCATATCGTGAAAATAGAAAAAATAGTGAAGGTTGGGTGGTTAGTTTAAGTCAACAAGTTCAAAGAGATGTTGCACAAGATAAAATTTTATATTATCTAAATCCTGATTGGATAGAAGATATTGTAATGCAGACTGGGCGAAAAGATTCGCCTCGTAGCGGAGTTATTGACTATATTTTAATCAAAAATGTATTTGGTGGAGTTAGTAAAATTGGCTTTAAGACTTGCGATCAAGGTAGAGAAAAATTTCAAGGAACTTCACTAGATTGGATTTGGTTTGATGAAGAACCGCCTTTTGATATCTATTTGGAATGTCGAATGTGTGTTTTA
>JAGART010000201.1 GCA_017622115.1 Clostridia bacterium | reverse complement strand
ATTGCTCTTTATTTCGCATACGCTCACTAATTCACAATTTTTAAAGATATGTTGTCGCTTCGCTTCCCAACATGTCAAGTTAATTGCTCTTTATTTCGCATACGCTCACTAATTCACAATTTTTAAAGATATGTTGTCGCTTCGCTTCCCAACATGTCAAGTTAATTGCTCTTTATTTCGCATACGCTCACTAATTCACAATTAACTTGATCACAACTCGTCAACAAATACTTTATATTATTTTGGATTAATTCTAATTTACAGCGACAATTTTTGCCGTGCAAATGTCCATAGACCACATAATCTACCTTATATTTTTCGCAAAGTCTTGTAAAGTCGCTAGGATACATTTTTGCGTTGAATGGTGGATAATGCAACATTACTATTGCGACATCTCCGTCTTGTCTTTTTTTAGTTAAGTCTTGAAGTGCTAGTTCGAGCCTTATGAGTTCTCTTTTATAAATAGTTTCATCTTCACTAGATTTAAACACGCCAGTTTTTTCTGGTACTGTCCAGCCACGAGTACCACAAATCACAACACCATCAAAACGAATAGCATCATTTTGAAGTGCGTATCTATCTTCACTCAAAATAGAGCGAACTGCTGTAATTGATTTCCACCAATAATCGTGATTGCCACGAGTAAAAATTATTTTCCCCGGCAAACTAGAAACTATATCAATATCTGGTTTGGCTTCTTCTACATACATTCCCCAACTTATATCACCTGGAATAAGCACCAAATCATCAGGTGTAACCTTTTTGAGCCAATCTTGTTTTATACGCTCAAAGTGATTTTCCCACCCCGGTCCAAAGATATCCATAGGCTTTTGCACAGTTGTAGAAAGATGTAAATCCCCTATTGCAAAAATTTTCATATTCTAACCTCATTTTAATTGTATATACTTTTAAATAATTTTGCAAGTATTTTGAGATAATTTCGTATATTTTGATTATTTTTTTGTTTTGCATAAAACAAAAAAGGGCTAAACAAGTAGCCCTTTGTAGAGATAAATCTTATGGTTCTTTAGTTCTCATTAACATTTACAATAGGATTATTGGACGGGAACAATGGCATTTCAAAGAATCCTTGACAAACATTTGTAGAGAATTCTTGACATTGTGGAATGTGGCAATAACCATAACTTGGCACAAGTAATTCTGTTTCCGCTACGATTTTTATAATCAACATTACACAGCCATCGACAGTTATAATAGTGCCATCAAAAACACCTTGTGCAATAATAGCACTTGCAACTACCTCTACCCTAAATGGCACTATTGATGCTTGTGGCAAAAATAGTACAACATCTTGTGGTAAAGAAACAGTACCTGTTGCCACACCTTGTACATTATTTGCATCTGTATAAACAATTTCGATAGGTACATTTGCAATAGCCGAGATGTGAGCAAAATTTGGTCTATCTTCAAAACGAGTAATTGTTACATCTGTCAAAGTTGGCTCAATAGTTGTGCTAGACTGTCCTGAAACAAAAGTCAAAGGAAGTGCTGGATTTGCTGGCACAAAGTTTTCAAGTTGAATTTGAGTATTTGTTATTTGCTGTTGTTTTAAGCAAGCATCAAATACTTTTTTGACTTGAATACAAACTTTTTCGCACAGCCCACGTAACGGGTTGCCAACTATTGGACCGGGAATTTGCTCCGTCCTAATACCAGAGAAAAAAGACATTTTTTACCTCCATAAGATTTGCCCGTACGTTATATTTTATGCTTAAAGTTAAAAAAATGTTAAAAACTCTAATATTGCTTTTCCACCACAAACAAAAAGAGAGAACAGCACGGTAAAACCCGCTCTATTCCCTCTTTTTATGATATTTTCATTAATTCGTCAGCCCCCTGCAAAGCAAGATTTTATCGTATAAGCGAATTTGACCACAGGAGGATTTAATCATCAAAGACAAATTTAGTTGCGTGATATCTTATCACGCTTTGGTGGTTTTAAAATTTGGTGGTTTTTATTATGCTTTTAACAAACCAGCGATTACGCCTTGTTCGTTATAATAAGTTACTTGTTTAACTACTGTTTCTGTACCAGCAAATGCATATCCGTCTTCAAGGTCAGTAACGATTACAGTTTTTGCACCTGAATCAACAGTTACAACAGCATATTTATTATAAGTATAACCTGTAATAGGTTTCCAGTCTTCTGTTTGAATACCAGCATATTCATCAGCATAAGCAGTTGCAAATGCATCTTTACTCATAAAGATAATACTAGGAGCGAGGCTATCAAATACAACACTATTTGCAGGACTATCAAAAGTAACTTCTACTGAATAAGTAACTCTCAAAGTTGCATTATTTGCATCTTTTGAGTAAGCAAAAATATCTAATACATATTTACCAGCAGACAATTCACCAGAAGTTGCAGACATAATTAAATCATTTGTTGCATTAGCACCATAAGTTGCATTAAGAGTTTCTATTTTAGTTAATGTTCCGTTGTTTGTAACTTTTTGGTTTAACGCATCACATTCAGCCTTGATTAATTGTTGACCTGGTAAAGCACAGAACAATGCAACATCACTACCTGTAATTGTACCATTGTTAATACAATTTGTAATTGTAATAGTGTTGTCATCTTCGTTTACAGCATCAAAAGTAAATGCTTGTCTAGCTCCGTTACCATACAATACACTTACCATACCGCTAGAAGCCACATCACCATAGTTTACACAACTATCAAAAATAAGAGTTTTTGCAGATTGGTCTTGTGCACTTTGAGGAATATAGTTATATCCGCCCAAGAAAATACCAAAGTTTGTAGCATCAGATTTATAGTTTGCGTAGTTTGTACAATTAATAAATTTAGTAGTTTTGGCTCTACTATGAGCACAATAAGCACTTTCGTTTGTATCACCAGTAGTTACCAAAGTATAAGCATCTTCTGCACTATTGTAGATATCTACATTATTAAAGATAACAGAATCGCCGTCAAGGTATAATCCCAAACCAGCAAGTACATCACCTAAAATAATATCAAAATTCTTCAATTCGGCATTTTGAATTATATTAAATAGGTAACCGCCGTTAGAACCAAACAATTCTGGAGTTAATCCTAAAAGTTTATAACCATTTCCGTCCAAAGTACCAGTAAATAAATCGCAAGAAAGGTCAGTAGCATCTTTTACAAAATCAATAGTTTTGTAGTCAGCAAAGTTTACATCGCCTATAAGTTTGTAACATACACCGCTATTTGCAGGGTCGCTTGCACTAGCAATCATTGCAAGAGAACTTTCAAAATTGTCAATCAAATAAGGGTTAAGAGATGTACCATCACCAAATACAACATCATTTGCTTGTGTAAATTCACAATTAGAATTTATCAAAGTATAATCCCAAACTCCTACAAAACCATTAACATCTGTAACTCGTGGAAGTTGAGCAACTGCTTCTTGTGAAAGAGTTGGAGTTTGACCTGCTTCTGCTGCATCAAAGAATACTTTTGTACCCTCTGGATTTTCTGTTGTTTTAAACAAAGCATAGTATTGAATTTTTGATTCTGTCCAATTAGCAGTATAAGTTTTTGTACCATCAACCGCAGTTAATTCTCCCCAACCATCAAATGTATATGTAGTTGTAGCAGTAGCATCACGAGTTGGATTTACACTAGGTGGAGTTGGAGTAGTACCGTAAGCAAAACTAGCAGAATAGATGTGAGCATCTTTATCAGTACCGAAGTAACCTTCACCTGCTTCAAATGTAATCAAATACTTACGAGCAGTTTTTGTATAAGTCGCAGTATAAGTTTCTTCTTTTGTTGCAGTTTCAGCAACTGTTTTATCCCAACCTGCAAAAGTATAAACAAATTGAGTATCTACTTTTGGAGTTGGATTTGAAGGTGCATAAATTGTTTCGCCCAAATCATATTCTTGAACAATTTGAGTTTTTTGTCCTTCAAATACACCATTTTCGCCTGCACTAAAAGTTACTTTAATTTTTTCAGGAGTACCGCAAGCACCAAAGCAAACAGCACACATAGCAACTAACAACATACAAGCAAAAATAGGCAAAATTGCAAAACGTTTTGATGTTTTTTGCATTTTAATCTCCTTTTTCATAATTTTCAATGAACTAAAAAAATTCATCTCTAAATAATATCATAAATGTATATTATATGACAACTAAATATGCACAATAAAAAAGAAATGTTCTTTAAACATTTCTAATTTTCTACAATAAAATACAAATAATGCCACCTT
>JAGART010000022.1 GCA_017622115.1 Clostridia bacterium | reverse complement strand
TAATGCTGTTGCTCCAACTACTACGTAAGTAAGCCAACCTAAATTTGAATTAATCAACGCTAAATAACAATAAATATTAGCTACTGCAAATATTATATTAAATACTAATAATGAAATACTTGAAAAAGAATATCTAGGTTCTGCTATCTCTTTTTGCAAATTATGTTTATCTTCTAATTTTTTACTCATACTATTATTATAAATATCCCTTTCTTTTTTGTCAATATAATTTATTAACTTTACTTTTAATAATTTATATGTTATCATAATAGTTATAAATCGTTTACAAATATTTTTGTAAAAAGCAGGAGGATTTTGTAAATTGAGCGAAAAAATTTTGGAAATACGTAATTTAAGCAAGAGTTATGGTTCTCGACTTGTATTGAGAAACTTAAATTTTGAGGTATATGCAGGAGAAATCTTTGGATTTATAGGCCCTAACGGTGCTGGTAAATCTACGCTTATTAGAATT
Organism: Clostridia bacterium; assembly: GCA_017622115.1. Classification (GTDB taxonomy): domain Bacteria; phylum Bacillota; class Clostridia; order Christensenellales; family UBA1242; genus UBA7867. The sequence continues at coordinate 2,272 of JAGART010000022.1, read as the reverse complement.
ATGTCAGGACTTACTCCACCTACATCTGGTGATGTATTTATATGTGGTAGGTCTATACAGACAGAATTTCAAAAAGCCATAGCAAACGTTGGTGTTGTTATGGAAAATTGTGAACTTTATCATTATATGACGGGCAGACAGAACTTACAATATTTTACAGGTCTAATAAAAGGTGTAACAAAGCAAGATATTGAAAATGCCATAAATATTGTAGGTTTAACAAATCGTATTAATGATAAAGTAAAAACCTACTCTTATGGTATGCGCCAACGTTTAGGTTTAGCACAAGCACTTTTACACAAGCCCAAATTATTGATTTTAGATGAGCCCACAAATGGTTTAGATGTTAATGGTATAATCGAACTTCGTCAAACATTAAAAATACTTGCGGCAAAACAAAATATGGCAATTTTTGTAAGTAGTCATATTTTATCTGAAATGGAACAACTTTGTGATACTGTTGCTATTTTTGACCACGGAAATATTTTAGAGTTACGTACCCTAGCCGATTTGCAAGATAATTCTGGTGGTAAAAAGCACATTCAAATTAAAGTTGATTATCCAAATTATGCGGGCAAAATTATTAGTCTTAAATTTGGAATTGAAGCAGAACTTGCAGGACGTTCAATAATTTTACCCTATATGCCCGATTACATTGAGCAATTCGTTCAAGCATTAAAGCAACGTGATGTAACAGTGTTTGGTGTAAGTGTTATCAGTAAAAGTTTAGAAGATATTTACCTAGACATTCTAAAAGAACGAAAATTAGGTAATATAAAATAGGAGAAAAAACTATGTCAAGTATGTTTAGATTATTACGTGGAGAAATGCATAAGATTTTGATGCGCCCTATTCTTTATGTAATTACGGGTGTATTAGTGCTTGCGCTTTTCTTCTCTGTTACATTGTTAAGTATGACTAATCGTTCTACAACAGAATACACTATTGCAGGCGATACCAAAGATGTTGTAATGCAAAATTACCTTTCTGCTGAATCAATCAATAAAACGCTTGCAGATAAAAATATGAGTGATACTTTGGCTAAAATTGAATATTATTCTACTATAAATCAAGACCCTGCTACTACTGTTACAGCTCAATTAAAGACTTTAATTAAATCTGCACAAGACTTATTAATTAGTTATAAATACCAAATACAACAAGAACAAATTGCAGAGCCTAAATCAACTAATTTAAGCAATTTAGATAAAGTTCGTAACGATTTAAGCACTTGTCTAAAAGATTTACAAGAAGTTTTAGATAATGCGACTAAAAACAACGTAATAGTATTAATGGAAAAAACAGATTTTGATACATTTACAAGTTTAACATCAACTGCAATAATCTATCTTGATGCAACCATAGATGTAAACAATTTAAATGACCACGAGATTTTAGTTGATAAAGTAAGTAATGTAGATGGTTATACTCATATTGAAGGTCCGACCTATTTAGATAAATTAACAACCATTATTAATCAACGCATAACAGATGTTTTTATTAATGAAGAATTAATTACTTCATTAAATACTCAATTTACAACAGCATCTACATATCTCTCAACTTTAAATACAAACATTGTAAAAGCAGTTAGTGATGATACTATTACTCTTACAGAAATGAAATCAGATGTGCTAGCATACTTTTACACAGCAAAGCAAATGAATGATTTAGCAACTGCTAGTTTGTATATAGAGCCTATTAAAGGTTTAACTGATTCTCGTGCAACCAAATATATCGGCTATAACGGAATACAAGTATATACATTTAATGAAGAAATAACTCGCAACAACTATCTTATTGCAAACAATTTATCAGGAAGCGATTATGCAAGTGTATTCTCGCCTACAATGTCATTTAGCAATCAAGTATCTGCTTTTGATTTAGTTTATTTTGGACTTGAAATTTGTGGTTTTGTAATATTAATTTTCTGTGTAATTCTTGCTGCTGGAATGATTGCTGGCGAACACACAAACGGAACATTAAAAGTATTAGCAGTACGACCATATTCACGTTCTAAAATACTATCAAGCAAAATATTAGCAACATTACTATTTGGCACAATATTTGTATTATTCAGTGCAATAGTATTATTGATTGTAGGTATTACAATGTTTGGGCTTGATATGACACCAATATTAGCGGTATTTAATGCATCTAGTGCATTTGTAATCTCACCTGCTTTATTAATTCTTATTTATATTGTAATGTTGTTATTCAAGATTTTATTCTACGTATTACTCGCTACAATGATATCAGTTGTATTTAGAAG
>JAGART010000200.1 GCA_017622115.1 Clostridia bacterium | reverse complement strand
CGGTGCTGTGTGTGCTTTAAATGGTAAATTAGAGCGAATAGGCGAGGGAATATACTTTTATGCCCCAAAGGGTGTGTCGGTGGAAACAGATAAAAAATACAAAAGGAAAAGATATGGAGATTAAATTTGGGTATATTTTAAGTGCTGTGGTGCTTGTGCTAGATTTAGTGCTTAAAGCCGTGTTAGAGGGAATTGATTTAACTATTATAGATGGTGTTTTGTCGTTTATAACTGTACACAATACAGGTGCTAGTTTTGGAGTGTTAAGCGGTGCTCAATGGTTATTTATCGTGCTTGCTGTTGTATTTATTGTAGGTATGATTTTATTTGATATTTTATACAAAAAACCTTTTGGAGCAAATGGCTGGTACAGAGCAGGCTTTACACTGATTTTGGCAGGAATTATAGGTAATTTAGTTGACCGAATTGCTTTTGGTTATGTGCGTGATTTTATCTCGTTAGACTTCATTAATTTCCCTGTGTTTAATGTGGCTGATATCGCTCTTACGGTGGGCTGTATATGTCTTGTTGTGTTTATGATTTTCTTTGCTTTTAGAGAACCAAAAAAAGAAGAAAAAAATAATCAAAAAATAGAAAAAAATTAAAGGCAAAATATGGATAAAATAGAAATTACAGAAAATGAAAAAGGTTGCAGACTAGATGTCTTTTTGGCAGAAAGATACAGTGAACTTTCTCGTAGCGGAATAAAACAACTAATAACAAAAGAAAATATAAAAGTAAATAATGAAGCAAAAAAAGCAGGGTATGCACTCAAAACTGGTGATATAATAAATATTGATATTCCAGAACCTGTCGAGATATCGCTCGTGCCTCAATATATTCCACTTGATATTGTTTATCAAGATAGTGATTTAGCGGTCATAAACAAGCCACAAGGGCTTACAGTACACCCAAGTATAGGTCATCACGACCAAACATTAGTTAATGCATTGCTGTACCATTTTAAAGACCTTTCTGGCATAAATGGCGAGCTCCGTCCGGGGATTGTGCATAGACTGGATAAAGACACATCGGGGCTTATGTTGGTTGCTAAAAATGATTTTGCTCATAGACATCTAGCAAAACAAATTGCAGAAAAAACGTGCGTGCGTAAATATATCGCACTTTTAGAGGGGAAATTAACACCAGAAACAGGGCATATTCAAACATTTATTGCTCGCTCACCAAAAGAACGCAAAAAAATGGCAGTTAGTTTTGATAGTAGTGATAGAGTTGCAATTACTGATTACAAAGTTTTGCAGTATTATGATGATTATACTTTGGCAAATTTTATGCTTAAAACTGGTAGAACTCATCAAATAAGAGTGCACTCTGCACATCTAGGACACCCTGTTGTTGGCGACCCTTTGTATGGATTTAAAAAACAAAAATTTAATACAAATGGTCAGTTGTTGCATTCTCAATATATTGAATTTACACACCCTCGTACAAATCAAGTGCTAAATTTTAGTGCAGAATTACCCGATTATTTTGAAAAAATTGTCCAAATTTTAAATAATAAACAGAAATAGGTTTTTAACCTTGACTTTTTATTGTTCTATTTAATATAATATTTGTAAGTTTATTTAAGGAGTTTTTTTATGGCTAATTTAGAGTTTAAACGTGCTTTAAATTTTATGGGCTTTGTTGCTACTATGCTTATCGCTGGTGCTTTGGTTATTTCTTTGCTCGTTTCTGTGTTTTCTACTACAAAAGGAATTCCGGGTTTCCAAATTTATGATGTAGTTTCTGCCTTTACATTTTTTGCTAATATTTTGGCTTACTTTATCACAATAGTTTCAGGCTTTTATTATGCAAAATCAAAACGCAACGTATGGTTTATGGTGGCACAAGTTATAGGTACTATTATCATTCTTACTGCTGTTATTTTAGGTGCTGTTTTATAATTTTTAATAGAGGTGCAAATGATGAAATTTAGATGGGATATTTTAGTATTTTGGGTAAGTGCAGGTTTAATGATTTTATTTGCCGCCTTAATTCCTGTGTGGAACCCTTTCGCTATCTTTATGGGCTTGTTTTTGATGTCTTTTTCTGGAATATTTACTGCTTGGCAATATTTAAAATATAAAGAACTTTTAAACAAGATTGAAGAAAGACGTTATTACGATGCTTATGTCTATGCTGATGAAAATAATACTAATTTTGACCCAGAGAATTTTGCATATCCCAAAAAACAAGAAAGACGCATTTCTGCTACAAAAACTAATGCTCAAATAATGATTATTGCGGGGGCGGGAATGTTTATTTTAGGCGTGTTTGCTTTTATTTTTGCTTTTTGTAGTCTATAATCAAAGTTTGTATAGTGTTGTACAAACTTTTTTTATTTGTCTTTTTTAAAAGTTTTTGTTGTAGGGCTTGAAATATGTTGTTAAATATGATATAATAAATCACAATTTTTTGGAGGACATTATGAAGTTTGAAATTAAAAATTTAGACAAATTTACTACTGAAATTAGATTTACAAGTACTGCAAAAGAGTATGATTCTGCCGTAGATAAGGCTTATGAACGTACAAAACACAAATTTGATGTTCAAGGTTTTAGAAAAGGTAAAGTACCTAGAAAAGTTATTGAAAAAACTTATGGTGAAGGTGTTTTCTTTGAAGATGCTTTTACAGAACTCGCTGATATCGCTTACGTACAAGCATTAAACGAAAATAATCAAATCCGCCCTTATGGTGAGCCAAAATTAGAAATGGAAAGTTTCGTTGCTGGCGTTGTTGTAGGTAAAATTATCCTTAAAGTTTTACCAGAAATTACTCTTGGTGCTTACAAAGGTTTAAATGTACCTGCAATCCTTAACGAATTTACACCAGAAATGGTTGATGCAGAGTTAAGACACGCTCAAATGCACCACACTCACAGCCACCCAGCAGATGGCAAAGTTTCAGAAAACGGTGATATCGTTGTAATCGACTTTGTTGGTAGTGTTGATGGTGTAGAATTTGATGGCGGTAAAGCAACAGATTACGAATTAGAGTTGGGTAGCCACTCATTTATCGACACTTTTGAAGACCAATTAGTAGGCCACAAAGCAGGCGAACACGTTACTGTAAACGTTATGTTCCCAACAGATTATGGTGCTAAATCTTTGGCTGGTAAAAATGCTGTGTTTGAATGTGATGTTAAATCTGTAAACACAAAACACGTTCCAGAAATTGATGACAACCTTGCTAAACACGTTGCTAATATCGATACTTTGGAAGAATGGAAAAAAGAAATCGAAGCACAAGTTAAGCACGAGTTAGACCGCAAAAATCAAACAGCAAAAGAAGATGCTATTATTGCTAATATTGTTGATAATTCTAAAATTGAATTGCCAGCAGAATATTTAGAAGCTCAATTAGATGCTGTTATGAGAGATTTATCTCAACGTCTTGCTTATCAAGGTATGCGTATCGAAGATTATGCAAATTATTTAGGTACAACTGTTGAAAAACTTCGTGAAGAACGCCGTGATGATGCAGAACGTATTGCTAAAACTAAACAAGTGTTGGAAGCGATTGTTCGTGCAGAAGATATGCACGTAAGTGATGATGAAATTGATGCTAAAATCGAAGAAATCGCCAAAATGTCAAATAAAACCCTACAAGAATACAAAAAAACTATGGACTCTCGCCGTGTAGATTACATTTATAGTGATATACTTATGTCAAAGTTGATGGCTTTCTTAACTGCAAACAATACAGTTACTCCAAGCAAAGATGGTGAAGTTTCTCCTAAAAAGGCAACAGCCAAAAAGACTACTGCTAAAAAAGAAACAACAGAAACTAAAACACCTGCAAAAAGAACTTGTGCTAAAAAGACAACAACTAAAACAGCAGAAGAAAAACCAGTAGAAAAGAAAACTGCTACAAAGTCAACAGCAAAATCAGCAACTAAAACAACTGCTAAAACTGCTACAAAGACTACTACTGCAAAAACAACAAAATCTACTGCTTCAAAATCTACTGCTAAAACTACAACAAAAAAGACAACTAAATAGTTTTACAAAAGACAATTTAAATTTTTTAAGTTGTCTTTTATTTTTTGCTATTTTTTATTTATTTTTAAGGAGTTTTTTATGATTATTCCTACAGTGATTGATAAAACACCAAATGGTGAACGTTCTTTTGACCTCTATTCTCGTATGTTGGAGGACAGAATTATTTTTATTACAGGCGAAATCAATGATGCAGTTTGTAATACTGTTGTCGCTCAACTTTTATATTTAGAAAGTAAAGACAACAAAAAAGATATCTCGCTTTATATAAATAGTCCAGGTGGCGTGGCACAATCTGGTTTAGCCATTTTAGATACAATGAGGTATATAAAATCGCCCGTTTCAACGATTTGTATCGGTCTTTGTGCAAGTGCTGCTGCTCTTTTGCTTGCTGGTGGCGAAAAAGGCAAACGCTTTATATTACCTCATAGTAAAGTTATGATTCATCAACCGTGGGGCGGAGTAAATGGGCAAATTACCGAAATCGAAATTTACTACAAAGAGGGTGTAAAAGATAGAGCAAACTATGCGGAATTACTTGCCAATTTTTGCGATAAAACAAAAGAAATCGTTTTAAAAGATATCGAACGAGATAATTATCTAAACGCAAAAGAAGCAGTCGCCTATGGGTTAGTAGATAAAGTTTTAGGTAAACGTTAAGGGGGAATTATGGAAACGGCTTATTGTTCTTTTTGTGGCAAATCTCAATCGCAAGTGCGTAGATTAGTGTCTAGTCCAACAAATACGTGCTTTATTTGTGATGCTTGTGTAGAAATTTGCAAAGAAATTGTTGTAGAAGCAGAGCATAAAGTTTCTCGCAATACTAAATTTGCTTTGCCAACACCAGTTGAAATCAAAAAAAGTTTAGATGAGTATATTGTAGGACAGGATAATGCTAAACGTGCTATGGCAGTTGCTGTCTATAATCATTATAAACGATTAAATTATAATTTAAGTCTAAAATCTAAAACAATCGAGTTAGACAAAAGCAATATTTTGTTAATAGGTCCAACAGGTGTTGGAAAAACTCTTATTGCAAAAACGTTGGCAAAAATATTAAAAGTACCATTTGCTTGTGTCGATGCTACAAGTTTAACAGAGGCAGGCTATGTGGGTGATGACGTTGAAAGTATTTTGTCTAAACTTTTAATTAATGCCGATTATGATGTAAAACGTGCCGAAATGGGGATTATTTATATAGATGAGATAGATAAAATTGCTCGCAAAATTGATACACGCAATATGACACGAGACGTTTCAGGTGAGGGAGTTCAACAAGCACTTCTAAAAATTTTAGAGGGTACAACAGCTCAAGTTTCTGTAAATTCAGGCAGAAAATCCCCTCATCAAGATACAGTGAGTATAAATACTTCTAATATCTTGTTTATTTGTGGTGGTGCTTTTGTAAAGTTACCAGAAATCATAAAAAATCGTTCAAAAACTTCAAATTTAGGCTTTAATCAAGAAGAAAATACTCAAAATAGTTACGATTTGCGGTTCACTCCTCAAATGCGTGTAGATGATTTAGTTGCCTTTGGTTTAATTCCAGAATTTGTCGGTAGATTGCCCGTTGTTGTAAGCCTAGACCCACTAGATAAATCGGCAATGCTTAATATTTTAACTACTCCAAAAAATAATCTAATAGACCAATATAAAACATTTTTCTCGTTAGATGGTATTACATTAGAGTTTGAAAAAACAGCACTAGATAAAATAGCCGAACAAGCTCTTGATTTGGGAATGGGGGCAAGGGGATTGCGTACAATTTTGGAGGAAACTATGCTCGATACAATGTTTTCTAGCCCAAGCGAGCAAAATTTACAAACTGTTATTATTAATAAAGAATGTGTTTCAAAGAATACGCAACCAAAACGAAAATTTAAAAGCGAAAAAAATCCTAAAAAATCCGCAAAAAATACTGCATAATTAATCTCTAAATAGTTCTACTACGTGATTTAATTGCATATATTTAGCAATTTTAAATAAAGCATTTATTCTAAAATTTGCTTGTCCATTCATAATTTTGTAATAAATACCTAGATTTATTTTGCAATTTTTACAAAAAGCCGATTTGGACAAGTTATTTTTTTTAATAAAATCTAATATCTTTTTAGTGTTAATATTGTTCATTTTTTTAAATCCTTTTATTTAATCCTATTTTTATTGTTCCATTTACCAAATGGTAAACGGATTACTTATATTATATTCTACTAAATGGTAGAAGTCAAGTAATTTTTTCATTTTAATCTTATAATATTTAAAGGAGTGTTAAAATGAAAATATTTGCAGAAAGATTAAAAGAGCTACGTATAGAAAATAATTTAACGACAATAGAATTGGCTGAAAAATTAAATGTTAAAAATCCTACTATATCAAGGTGGGAGAATGAAGTTCAAATCCCTAATATAGAATATTTATATAAGATAGCAAAACTATTTAATGTTACATCAGATTATTTGATAGGGTTAGAAAATTAATGAGTAAATTCGCACAAAGATTAAAAGAATTAAGAGAAGAAAAAGGCTTAACAATTAGCCAATTAGCATTAGGATTACAGGTTAGTATTCCGTGTGTTAGTCGTTGGGAGGCTAATTTAAGAATTCCAAATGCAGATAATATTGTTTTAGTGTGCAATTTTTTTAATGTTTCAGCAGATTATATTTTAGGTATAAAAGATTATTAATAAAGGCGGGATTGCCACGGAGCTTCGCTCCTCGCAATGACAAAATATTAAATATTAGCTCTTCCAGCACTTCGTGCTACTTATCTTTCTCGTGGAAAGAGGGTTATAAGAGGCTAAAATAAATTAATTATTAAAATAAAAAGCGGGCTAATAAATAAAATATTGTCATTATGAGGTTTATTTGTAAGTCGTGATAATCTCGCAAATTTTTAATCGTACCACTTACCATTTGGTAAATGGATTATTTAAATTATTTTTATCATTTTATTAAATAAAAAAAGACAGCAAATCGCTGTCTATTCTTTATTTTCAGTAGGTTCAGTTGAGGTGGTTTCTTCAACGGGACTTTCTGCAATTTGTTCTTGTTGTTGTTCAGCAACTGGGGCAGGTTTTGCTTTTTTAGGTGCTCTTTTTACAGGAGCAGGTGTAATTTCTTCAGCAAGTTCTGCTTTTAATTCTTCAATCGCTAAATTTGGTTGTTTTTTAAGTTTTACATAATCTAAAATGTATAACAATTCGCAAACAGCCAAAACAACACAGAAGCCAAGCGGAATTAATATAGTTAATCCACTAAAAATTATAAATGTCGTTGCTATTGTTAAAGCAATTAAAATTGTTGTTAATATAATTGTTATCAATGGGGACCAAGAGTTCTTTTTTGATTTTTCAGGGTCTTTATTGCGGAATACGATTGTATTGAAAATACTAAATATAAATATCAATAAAATCATAAAACCTTGAAAAAGAAACAAGAAATACAAAAGAAATTCCATTGGTGAGTTGGTATTAGAGATATCAAAAACAATCATAAAAACGAATTCTAAATAACCTAACAAACCGAGCATAATAGGCAATATGATTAAAGTCATTATGCTTGCGGCAAAGCCTCTTTTATACATATTAACCTCCTTTTCGTTTTTGTTATTATAGCATATTATTCTAAAAATACCTAATATAAAACAGTGTTTTTAAAAAATTTCTATTGAATTTAATAGGCTAGTGTGATATAATCCGCTTGAAAAGGTGGTGCAATTATGGAAAAATTAAATAAAAAAGATGAATTTCGTATAATTGAAAACGATAATCAGTCTAATAATTTTGTACGAAAATCTCTTATTGAATTAATTATCGAAAAACGTGAAAAGTATTATGCCGATATGAAAAAGTGTAAGTATAAGTTTAAAAACAAGAGTGTAAGAGATTTATTTGAATTAGGCGAAATTTCTCGTGTAGATGCTGTTGATTTAGACTTTTGTTTGAATTTAAGTATGGAAGAAAAAATACATTATTTAAATTACGTATTAGATAATTATATGGACGCTGTAATGGCTTATGAAAAAATTACTAGTAGTTTAACTCGAATTTTAGTAGAAATGCAAACAGGTTTTACATTGCTTAAATCGCAAAAAAGTTGTTTGGGTGTTTTGAATATTGATGAAAGGGAATTTGCTAAATTAAGTCCTAAAGGTTTACAAAAATTAAGTAGAACAAAAGTGGAATATGGCAAAAAAAGTGTAGCAAATTTAGTTGAACAAATCGAACTTGAATTAAATAATGCAACTATAATTAATGGAATGAGTTTTACTTTAGAAGAAGCAATGAACCTCAAAAATGAAATCGCTCGAGATATGATGACACAGGCAAAACGTCTTAAATATTATGGAATTACAATTTCTAATGACAATTCTTTGATTTATTTAAAAACTATAAGATTGCTAAAAGCGAGTATGCCAAAAGAATATATATCTTTCGCAAAAACAGCAACCAAAGAAATGAAAAACTTAAAAAGAGAAGTCTCTAATATTAATGAAAAAAATGTAAAAGTAGTTTTAACAAAATAGATTATTATAGATAAAAATATTGACAAATTTTAAGTAATATTATACAATAAAAAAGTCGGTTTGACATCACGCTTTTGAGCAGTGCGGTCGCCGACTTTTTTGTTAAATTTTTATTAAAAATAAAGTGCATAGTACTGCATAGTACCTAAAAAACACGTAAAAATACGTGTTTTTTGCTATTTTTTATTGATTTTTTATGATTTAAGCAAATATTATTGTTAATATTCCTAAAATAATTAAATAAGGTACAAAGTAAATTAAGTTAATATTTTTTATAACTTTTTTCATTAAAATTAAACCTAGCAAGGCAGATAAAAATGCGGTAATTACAGAAATAATTAGACCTGCTACATTTATATCAACAAAGGCGGTGGAAAAGTCTGAAAAAATCAGTTGATAAACTAGGCTTGCGAGTATTATAGGAATACTCATTAAAAAACTAAAATCAAGGGCAGTTTGTCTTTCTGTGCCTGCAACTAAACCGAATGCAAGTGTTGTTCCGCTTCTACTTAAACCGGGGAAAATAGCAAAAGCTTGACTTATTCCCATAATGGTTACGTTTTTGTAGTTAAGTGGTTGGGGATTTAAATTCTTTTTTGTACAAATCACTGCAATAGTTAAAAATATACCTGTTAGAATAAAGCCAACACCCACCATAACTATACTACTTAATACTGTATTTACAAAGTTATTAAACAATAATACAAATACAACTGCTGGAATAGTTGCTACTAGCAAGTATTTGTTCATTTTGCAAAAAGGGTGTGTAATTAGATATAATAACGTTTTGCGATAATAGATTATAACCGCTAAAAGAGTTGCAACGTGTAAAAGCACATTTAAAAATAAAAAGTCGCTTTGTACTCCACAAAAATGTTCAATTAAAACTAAATGTCCGCTAGATGAAATAGGCAAGAATTCAGTTATTCCTTGCACAAAACCTAGTGCTATTTCCAGCCAAAAATCCATTTTTTACCGCCTTTTTTAATATTATATACATTTTTTTAATTTTTAAGAATACAAACTCAAATTTTTTTATATTTAACTTCTTTTGCTTGCGAAATTTCTTGTTTTCTTATATAATTATAGTAGAAATTATAAAGGAGGCGTAAAAATGTTTCGTTCGGGTTTTGTTGCTGTGGTAGGTAAGCCAAATGTTGGTAAATCTACGTTGATTAATGCGTTAATCGGTAAAAAAGTTAGTATTGTAAGTCCAAAAGCACAGACTACACGTAATAAAATTATGGGTGTACTAAATACTCCAAGCGAGCAAGTTATTTTTATTGATACACCAGGTATTCACAAGGTAAAAAATAATCTTGATAAATATATGCAAAATGCTATCGATTCTGCGACAGAAGATGTAGATTTGCTAATTTATGTGATGGACGGAAGCAAAGACTTTGCAGAAGATGACCTTAAAATGCTCAAAAAATATTGTTCACAAAGTTATCCTGTTTTTGTTGTTGTTAATAAAGTTGATTTGGGCAATTACGAAACAATTTATCCACGTCTTGCTAAATTAAATGAAATAGAAGGGGTAGAGCAAATTTTTGGAGTTTCGGCACTAAAAGAAAAGAACTTGCAAGACCTTAAAACTGAAATCTTTAAAAAATTAAAAGATGACATAAAATACTTTCCTGATGAGCAATATTCAGACAAAACAAAAGAGTTTCAAATTGCTGAAACAATTAGAGAAAAATTATTATGGTTATATAATGATGAAATACCTCACGGTGTAGGGGTAGTTGTTGAAAAAATACAGGATAGTGGCAAAAATTTGCAGGTAAGTGCCATAATTTATTGCGAAAAGGCTTCGCATAAAAATATTATAGTTGGAGCAAAAGGGGCTGGAATTAAAGAAATTGGTACACAAAGCAGACTAGCAATAGAAAAAATGCTAGATAAAAAAGTTTATTTAGATTTGTTTGTAAAAGTTAAAGAAAATTGGCGAAATCGAATTAATTTAGATGAGTTTGGCTATGGTGAAACTTAAAAATTAGTTTGGTATATTTAGGCTCATATTTGTATAAAATAACCTTACAAAGGGAGCGAAAAATATGGCGAAAAAATCTAAAAAAACAGAGGTACAAAATATGGATATAAAAGCATTGGCTTGGAAACGATTTTATGAAACGGGCGAAATTGGGGCTTATATGCTTTACAAAAAATTGAGCGAGGAAGAAGATGGAGCAACTGATAACGCAGGGGATTGTACTCCGAGCGATTGATTGTGGCGAACGTGATAAAATAATAACTATTTATACACCAGAAAAAGGGCGAGTAACCGCAATTTTAAAAGGCGTGCGAAAATTAACTGCAAAAATGAAATTTGCAAGTCAGCCTTTTTGCTTTGCTCAATTTCGTCTTGTGGGTAGGCAAGAGATGATGACTGTTGCTGGTGCAAGTGAAATCGAAAGTTTTTTTGATATTACCCAAAGTTATGCAAAAATGGTGTGTGGAAGTGCGATTTTAGAGATGACCGACCATATTTCAGTTTTGGGTGAACCTAATTATATATTGTTTGATGCTTTAAAACAAACTTTGCGATTGCTTGCAAATAGTGATATCGAGCCAGATTTGATTTTGATGCGTTATGCTTTGGGTGTATTCAAAATAAGTGGTTATGCTATGGAATTAAAAACTTGTGCTGTTTGTGGAAAGCCATTAAATCAAGACATGACTGCGTTTGATTTGGAAACGGGTGACTTTAATTGCTACAAATGCCCTGTACCTAGATATTTGCATATTTCTGCACGAAGTTTAGAAATTATGCAAAAACTATCTAAAACAGAAATAGAAAAGTTGGAAGATATCGTTTTAATGGAAAATGAGGCTCGTGAGTTTAGACAATTAATAAGGGCAAATTTTGAAATTCATTTTGGAGTTAATTTAAAAAGTTTAAATACTGCATTTAATTAAAAAAACAGTCTAAATTAGGCTGTTTTTTTAATATTTATTGCATTTTTGAAAAAATTTTTGAAAGTTTTTTATGTTTTTCGACACTTTTATATATTTTGTATAAATATCATTGCTTTTTTGGAATAAACTATATATAATTATATAATATATATATGATACAAGGTAATGGAGAAAAATATGCCTATTTTGAT
>JAGART010000199.1 GCA_017622115.1 Clostridia bacterium | reverse complement strand
TTGCGGGTGGCTCTACTATTACAAAAGATATGCAAAATAATACTTTTGCAATTTCCCGAACTCAACAAAATTGCAAGGAAAATAAATTTTGTAAGCATAAATCTTTATAATATAAAAAGTGCATAGTACTAGTGCATAGTACTTAAAAAATGCGTAATTTTTGCTAAAAAGCTGCCATTTTTACTATAAATTAAGCAATTTCATAAAAATTGAGGTGTTTTTATTTTGGAGTGTATTGGTGTTATTTTGGCAGGTGGAAAAGGTTCAAGAATGCATAGAAAAGGTAATAAAGTACTAGAATTAGTGTGTGGTAAGCCTATTATATGCTATTTGATAGAAAAACTAAAAAATATTGGTATAGAGCGTATTATTGTTGTTGTGGGTTATAAGGCAGAAGAAGTTAAAGCGGTTTTAGGTAATTCGGTGGAATATGCTACTCAATTAGAGCAACTAGGTACAGGTGATGCGTTTTTACAAGCGTACAAGTTATTCACCGATTATCAAGGGAACGTTCTTTTGCTAAATGGTGATGGTCCTATTATCGATAATTATTTATTAAAAGAAATGACAAATTTAAATGATTGTCAAGTTAAGATTTTGAGTGGTGATTTTGATTGTAGTTGTAGTTTTGGGCGAATAATAAGAGATGAATTTAATAATGTGTTTAAGATTGTCGAAATGCGAGATTGTACAAAATATCAACTAAAAATTACTGAAATGAATTTGGGAGTTTATTGCTTTAAAAATACTATTTTAAGCAACTTACTTGCAAAAATGAGCAGGAATAACGCTCAAAACGAGTACTATGTGACAGATTTAATAGATTTAGCAGTAAAGAAAAATTATATAGTTAATGCTTATAAAATTAATAAAAATGATGTTTGTATTAAAGGGGCAAATACATTAATTGAGTTGGCGGAAATGGAGAAATCTATGCAAGTTTATATTAACAAATCTTTGTGCGAAAAAGGTGTGCGTGTTATTGATATAAATAATACTTATATAGATGCAAATAGTAAAATTGATAGTAATTGTACAATAGAACCAAATGTGCATATCAAAAATAGTGTTATAGGTGAAAATTGTTATATCTGTGCTAATTGTTATATAGAGAATTCGTTTGTTAGACCTAATATAAAAATTAATGCAAATTCTGTTATAGATGGTGTAAATGTTAAAGAAAATGTAAATCCTGCAACCTATTTAAGTAAAATTTATGAGAAAAAAAAGAACTCTTAAATTAAGAGTTCTTTTAAGTTTAAATCCATGTAAACTTTGTCAAGCCGTTGATTGTGTCAGCAATTGAGTTGAAAGTGTCAGGGAAGAATTGGAAAATTACTACAACTGCAATAATAGCATAAACAACGATTTGAATTATTAAGTTGCGCTTAATAGCAAATTCAACCATTACAAGTCCACAGATTAAGAGCGGTCCATAATACATTATGTATTCTAGGATTGTCATAATTGTTTCGTTGTTGATGAATGTCCAGTTAGCGTTAATCGCAAACAAAGCGTAAGCCAACAACACCACGAATGCTAAAACTTTGTTTAAAATGTCAAAAATTTTACTTAAACCTTCGCCAAGTGCCATTTGTTTATCCTCCGTTATTAGATTTGTTATAATTATGCATATTTTTTATATAAAAATCAATAAAATTAACACACTTTTTTAAAAAATTTTAAAAAAATAACAAATTTTTAGTAATTTTCATATAAAATCTTATATTTTATATTCAAAAAGGAGTTTTTATGTTCGATTTACCCTATACGCAAAGGCCAACTTCAACAAATAAGTTTTATACTAAAAATGATTTAATAACAGCTGTTCGTAATGATATTGTAGGTGAACTTGATGCTATTAATCAATATAACGCACATATTCATAGCACTGATAATGAATTAGCAAAACGAGTTTGGACCAGTATAAAAGATGAAGAACGTGTGCACGTGGGGGAATTGCTTACTTTGTTGCAAAAACTTTGCCCAGATGAGTTAGCAAAGCTTCGAGAAGGACAACGAGAAGTTGATGAAATTATAAACGAAATAGGTATGAAAAACTGTTAAAAGTATTAAAAAACGCATAAAAACTGCGTTTTTTCTATTTTTTATAGTTTTTTTGAGTTGTTTTCAAAATCTTCGTTGTTTATTAATGTTCTATAATCAATATCCATTACTATACCTATACGAATTAAACTAGTCATACGAACTGTGTAAATTTGATTAAAGATTTTATTTAAGGTTACTGGTGTTATACGACACATTTTACAAAATTTTGTAGTTGATAGATTGTTTTGTTTCATAAAATTTCTAATTAGTTCTGTTTTTATTTAATTAGACATATAGTACTTCTTTATTTGTTTATACCGAATAGTATAATATCATACCAAATAGAATATGTCAAATAAATTTATACTAATTGGTATAAAATGTAAAAAGAGGTTTAAAATGAGTAATTTTGCAGAAAGACTAAAAGAATTAAGGATAGAAAAAAGATTAAGTCAAGAAGAAGTTGCTAAAAGTATAGGAGTAAGTCAGGCAGCAATAGCGAGATGGGAAAGAGGACTACAAATTCCTAATGTTGACTATGCGGTTACGATAGCAAAATTTTTTAATGTTAGCACAGACTATTTATTGGGTGTTGTTGATTATTAATTATTTGTAAAGGAAAAATTTTGAGTATATTTTCAGAAAGATTAAAAGAATTAAGAATGGAAAAAGGAATTTCTATGACAGAACTTGCAAAAGAAATTGGGGTAAGTGCCATTGCTGTCAGTAGGTGGGAAAGAGGACTACAAATTCCTAATATAGACTATGCAGTTGCGATAGCAAAATTTTTTAATGTTAGTGCCGATTATTTGCTTGGTTTGGTGGATTTTTAGTCAATTTATGTAAGTTGACATTTTTGTCATTTTCTGCTATAATATATTAGGTAGGTGATTAAGATGACAGAAAGAGTGAAATTTGCTTATAAAAAGATGAAATTAGCAAGAAGTTATGAGCAAAAAGGTGAGTTTTTTAAGGCTAGCAAATTATGGCGTGATGTAAATAAAATTTCACCTCTTATTGGTAATTTGTACTTTGCAAAGAATAAATCTTATGAATGTTTAATACAAGAGTACAAAGTAAATCATTTTGTTGTAGAGCATAATTTTGTTAATTATGGAGATATTTTATCCATTGATTATATAAAAGAAAATTCTTATGAGCAACTCAAAAAAGTTCAACAAGAAATTGGCAGACATTATTACATTGGTGAATTAGAATGCTTTGTCCGTAGTTTGGAAGGAATGAGGGAGGTTGATGAAGCACGTTTTGATAAGGAAAATCGCCAACGAGAATTACGCAAAGCACGTGATATTTTAATAGAACAATATTATTCGATTAATAATGTTGCAATGACTTTTGATAAATATTTAAACTGCAAAAATGATGAAAATTTTGATAGCAGAAAACTTAATTTTTTGTTGGATTATATCAAAAATAACTCACATACTCTCAAATTTAGGCAGTTAAGTATGGAAAAATCATCACTATACTATGAATTAAAAAATATTAAAGTTATTGATAAAGTAGCAGAAAAAGAAAGAGAATTAAGTAAATAAGTAATAAATATTAATAAATTAAAAGTTTTAAATTAATATTGATTTAAAATAATCAATTATGGGGGAAAATATGTTAGATATTAATTTTATTAAAGACAATGCAGAATATATGAAAGATGTAGTTAAAAAAAGAAATATGCAATGTGATATTGATG
>JAGART010000198.1 GCA_017622115.1 Clostridia bacterium | reverse complement strand
TATTTTTTTGCTATACTAATTTTAGACAAATAAAGGGGACTGTTTTTATGGAAATAGCAATGTTAATGGTTTCTTTGGGCGAAAGATTAGCTCAAGTTAATGTTATTTTAGGTATCGTGCTTGCTGCGTTAGGTATTGCGATTGCTTGCCTTGCTCGTAGAATTGCTTGTGCAGTACGTAAAACAAGTAAAGTTTCAAATGATGATTCTATTTTAATTACTACAAAAGTAATTGGTTTGGTGTTTATTGTTGTGGCTTTGGTTGTTCTTGTTATTCAGTAAAATTAAATACGACAATTTATAGAGATATATTGCATTATTCGTGTAATATATCTTTTATTTTTATCTCACAATTTTGTTATTTTAAGTTACAATAAATTTAATAAAAGGGAGGTAAAAATGGAAATAATTATTGAGTATGTTTTGTTAGATAATTTTTTAATCGACTCTCTTTTGTTAATTTTAACAAATAAAACTTTAAAATTGCCTGTAAATAAATGGGGTGTTGTTTTGGCTAGTATGTTTGGTGCTGGCTTTGCTGTTGTTTCACCATTAATAAGAGTAAGTGGAATTTTGGCAATTTTATTAAAATTCAGTATTGCTTTTATAATGGTGTTAATGTCTAATTTCACATTTAAAAAGGTATTAGTAAGGTTTGCTCTATTTGTGTTCTTTACGTTTATGTTCGGCGGTGCTTTGATAGCAATCTTCAATTTTTTAGGTATAAGTGTTTATGATTCTTTGTATGTTGGATATGTTTCGAGTTTGCCGATAGGTACAATTTTGGTTTCAATTATTGTCTTTGCTGTGTTTATGTTTAGGCTTATTAATAATGTGTTTAAATCACGTTTTTATAATTCGAATACTTGTGATGTCGAAGTCGAGTTAAACGGAAAAGTTGCAAAAATCAAGGGCTTTGTGGATACTGGAAATACATTGCATAATAGTTTGGGTAAACCAGTTTTAGTCGTGCCAGAAAAAGTCTTGTCCAAATGGTTTACGCCATACGAGCGTATGCTTTTGTTGTTAGATGAAAATAAGTTGAAATTAAAAAACTATGAAAATATCACAGTAGGTAGCCTTGGTGGTAATTACAAAATGAAAGTTTTCGATTGTTCTATTGTGTTAAATGGTGAAAATAAAGAAATAGCGCTCGGTGTTGCTTTTGGTAAACTAAATTGTGGCGGTTGTCAAGCAATACTGGGGCAAGAAATAGCGGAGGTGGTTAAATGTTAAAATGGGTTAAAGATTTATTTAAAAAAGCAATGGGATTAACGCAAGATGTTTCGCAAGAGCAAATGTTGTTGTTTTTGTGCAGTAATGAAGCATTACCAAATCCTATGGAGGCAGATGAAGAAGCGGAATATCTTTTGCGATTGCAAAATGGTGATGAAGAAGCAAAAAATGAATTAATTGAGCGTAATCTGCGTTTGGTGGTTTATATTGCTAAAAAATTTGAAAATACAGGTATAGATATAGAAGACTTGATTTCTGTTGGTTCAATAGGATTAATCAAGGCAGTAAATACTTTTAAATCGGATAAAAAAATAAAATTAGCGACTTATGCTTCTCGTTGTATAGAAAATGAAATTTTAATGCATTTACGAAAAGTTTCAAAACAAAGAAAAGAAACTTCTCTTGACTCTCCGTTATCTTTTGATAGTGATGGAAATGAACTTTTACTTTGTGATGTAATAGGAATTGATGCTGATGAAGTCTTTAAAAATATTGAGGTCAGCGTAGAAAAAGAAATGGTTTATAAAGTATTAGGAAAATTAGATAAACGAGAGCAACAAATTGTTTCTATGCGTTTTGGTTTGAATGGACAAAAAGAGTGTACGCAAAAGCAAGTTGCAGACCTTTTGAATATTTCTCAAAGTTATATAAGTAGAATAGAAAAAAAGATTTTAAACAAAATGAAAAAAGATATGTCAAAATTAATTTAAGTTTTTAAGTATAAAAATTAATCTCTATGCCGACACTAATGTTTGATTTTATTTTTAGGAGGGATAATGTCAAACAAAGTGGATATTTGTGGTGTAGATACGAGTTGTTTACCCAAATATACGGCAGAGGAATTGGCAAATTTAATGCTCAAAATAAAGCAAGGTGATGAATACGCAAAAGAGCAGTTTATTTATGGTAATATGCGTTTGGTTTTGAGTGTTGTGCAAAGATTTGGAAATAGAAAGGAAAATCCTGATGACTTGTTTCAGGTCGGTTGTGTGGGACTAATTAAGGCAATAGACAACTTTAATGTAGATTTAAACGTGAAATTTAGCACTTATGCAGTACCTATGATAATAGGCGAGATTAGGCGTTTTTTAAGAGATAATAGTGCAATTCGGGTGAGTAGGTCTTTAAGAGATATTGCATATAAGGCTTTGCAATCAAGAGAAAAGTTAGGGTTTTCGCTTCAAAGAGAGCCAACATTAGAAGAAATTGCGGAAGATTTAGACACTCCGTTAAGACAAGTTGCGTGTGCATTAGATGCTATTAGTGAACCAATGTCTTTGTCTGAACCTATGTATTCAGATGATTTAGAGGCGAGCGAATTAAGCGACTATATTGCGGACAATGATGATGGTGATGATAAATGGCTTGACAATGTTTCGATAAAAGACGCTTTAAAAGAGTTGGGTGCAAGAGAAAGAAGAATTTTGTTATTGCGTTATTATTTAGGAAAAACACAAGTAGAAGTTAGTGATGAAGTGGGAATAAGTCAAGCCCAAGTTAGTAGATTAGAAAAATCTGCGTTAAAAGTTATTAAGAAGTATTTTGTCTAAATTAATTGCTAGTTGTAAATTTTTTTGCTTTTGTGGCATATAGTAATTAGACTAGAAAAATAAATTGTGCACGGAGCAAAAAAAATGGAAATTAGTTTTAGTGAGTTACGTGCCAAAAT
>JAGART010000197.1 GCA_017622115.1 Clostridia bacterium | reverse complement strand
GTTAAGGTATATGATGAAGTAAAATATGTAAAGTCGATTGAAATGAAGACAGAAGCCGAACGAGAAGATATGTTTGTGTTTGAGGCTTTGGGTAAAGATGCGTTGGGTAATAATACATATAAATTGACAATAAATTTTGAGCAACAACATTTAGTTGATGGACAAGGTGAAGCGTATTTACCTTTAACACTTATTCCTTATGTAACTTATGATACTGGTGATGTGGCAGGTGAAGAAGAAAAAATCAAATATACTATTAATTCTAGTGTTGATTTAACAGCGACAGGTTTAGGGTATGTTGATTTACAACAAACAGGTCAACTTATTTGCTATAAAGAATCATTTTATTCATTTAAAATTTTTGTTTCACCAGAAAGAAGTTCTGCTAATGGAACAAGTGCAATAATCGAAGTTTTTGTATTATAAATTTTAATTATACCACAGTATTTTTTAGTGAATTTTTAATGTATTTTATATATTAAAATATTTGCCAAAATATATATGCTGTGGTATAATTTTTTGTGTTTTTACACAATATATTTTAAAAGGAGAAATTTATGGCTAAACAAAAAGTTTTAAGCATTAGTTTGTTAAGTCTTTGTGTTTTGTTTGCAGGCTTCGTTTTTGCTGCTTGTGGCGGACTTAAAACAACAGAAATTCAAATTGATGCTACTACTGTTATCACAGAAATTGAAAAAGACGCAAACTATGATACTACAAATGTTATAGTTCGTGCTATTCGTAGTGATAATAGTGAGTTAAAACTTGAACATTCACAACTTACATTTACAAAGCCTGACACTTCTTCTGTAGGTGAAAAAGATTTAATAGTAACTTACGAAGAGGGAGGGCAAACCTTTACTGATGCAGTAAGAGTAAAAGTCTATGGTGATGTTTCTTCTATTAGCGTAAAACAAGGTACTTATGCTCCAACAGTTATTCAAGGTGCAACCTATGATGCTAGTAACCTATGTTTGGTAGTTAATTATGAAGGAAATGTTCAAAAAGAAATTACCACAGGTTTTGATGTTTCAAGTATTTCAACTTCAACTTTGGGTACGCAAGTTTTAACAATTACATATGCAGGGCAAACCACCACTGTAAATGTAGAAGTTGTTGCGCTCGAAGTTATGTCTATTGAAATTGATGAAACTTCATTTAATACTGAAATCAACAAAGGCGACACATTTAGTACAAATGATATTGTTGTTAAAGCAACAAGAACAGATAATGCTACTATCACACTTAATGCAAGTGAATATACATTTAATACAATCGACACAAGCCTTGCTGGTACTCAAAACTTAATTGCTACTTACACAGCAAAACCTACTATTACTGATACTGCTGAAATTAAAGTATTTGGTGATGTATCTAGTATTGCTGTTAAGGCTGGCACAGTTGAAACAACTGTTTTAGCAGGTCAAGAACTTGATACAAGCGGAATTGTATTGATTGTATCTTACGAAGGAGATTTAACAAAAGAAATTACTTCTGTATATGATGTGGAAACTATCGACACAGATTCTGCAGGTACAAGAGATTTATTAGTTACTTATGCTGGCAAAACAGCAACAGTAGAAATTACTGTTTCTCAAAACTATCGTGTGTTAAGTTTCCTTGAACCAGACACAATATCTTCTGCTACTGGTTATAAAGCAAACTCTGCTTTGTTAAACCAAGTAACTGATTCTTCAAAATTAACAACAGGTGTTAGAGGATTTGAAGTAACTGGTAATCAATACATTGTAGGTGATGACAATGAATTTATTTATAGTCCTAGCCTCGGTGTAGTTTATACTGGTACTCAAACAACTCAATACATTGATAAATACAACGCAACTGTAAAAGTTTACTTGCAAAACGCAAGCGAAGATTTTGAAGAAATTACAGGCGAAACTTTAACAGGTTACGTAACTATTGACAACTACAACCACACATTTGATTTTGATGAAAGTGCTATTGACAAAGTATTTAAGATTGAAATGTTGCCAGCAGATGCTGGACAAAATGCTGTTGTTGCTCCTGTAACTTTGGAATTTAAAGTTATTGATGGTTACAACATTTATGATGCAAAAGGTTTGTCTGTATTAGATAATACTAATGTAGAATCTAAATGGACACAATACAAACAAGAAAACGGAATTGCTCTTGATTTGGATATCAATGCGATTGTATTGCACAACAATATCACAATTACTGTTGCTGATATTCCTGCAATCCACTTTTATACAGCAGATGAAGTAAGCGGTGCACCTGATGCGACTCGTGTCGTTGGTTCTTTAAAAGATAGTACAGATGATGATTTAGGTTACATTTATACTAGAACTATTGCAAGTGGTGAAACATTTGCTATTGAAGGTAACTATTTCCAAATTTCTGCTCAAGAAATTCCTCTTATGATTAGAGAAAGAGGGGAAAGCACATCTCAAGAAGGCGACCCTATTGATGCTCATACAGCATTGATGTTGATGAAGTCTGGTGATGATGAATCTACAACAAGCGTAGAAAAAGTAAGTGTTAATAACGTACACTTCTTTGGTAACACCAAAAAGACAGAAGACCCTGCGTTTAGTGGTGGAATTATCGCTGTTAAAAACAGATTTACTGAATCAACTTTCTATAATAACTTATCTCAATGTTGGGTAATTTCATATTTTGGTGAAGCTTTTGGTATTGATGACTATTCTATTGTAAAATCAAGTGTAATTTTAGATAAAGTAAATGCTTTCGACTCATACAATACTCTTTTATACTTCTTTGGTGCTGAAAGTGTTGAAATTAAAGACTCTCACTTATTAGGTGCTGGTGGACCAGTAATGATTTGTGACCACGTAGATAATGATGAAACTACTGGCGAGGGCGGAGAACCTACTAATGTAACTACTACTAATTCTGTATTAGAGTCATTCGTTGCTGGTACAGAGGGCTGGTTTGTAAACTATGGCGCTAGTGGTATTGTTACTCAACTTAAAGCATTAGAGGGATTAATCAATCCTAGTACTAGAGATACAAGTCTTACAAACACAAATAAAACAATCTTGTCTGATGATGGAAGATTAAATCTTATTTGTGTATTTAAATCTGGTGATTCAGAAGGACTTTCAACATCTACAATTCGTGGTACATTTACAGATGCTACAAAAGCAGCAAATGGCACAGACCCTAAATTTGCTAACGGCTTAACATTTGAAGATGCAAGTATAGGACAAGCAAAATCAACTGCATTGGAATTAGTTACAGGACAAGTCGTTGCTGGTAACTCTAAATATGCAGCACT
>JAGART010000196.1 GCA_017622115.1 Clostridia bacterium | reverse complement strand
TTATGAAGATTGATATACTTACTTTATTTCCAAATAGTTTTGCTCCTTTAAAAGAGAGTATTATAGGTAGGGCTGTTCAAAAAAATGCAATAGAAATCAATATTACTGATATTCGTGAATTTTCAAAAGATAAGCACAAACGTTGTGATGATTACACTTTTGGGGGCGGTGAGGGTATGCTTATGACCCCACAACCTTTATTTGATAGTATAGAAAGTGTCTTGCAAGAGAATTCTTATGTAATCTATCTTTCGCCCAATGGTACAGTTTTTTCGCAAAAAGTTGCTACTCGACTTGCAGAAAAAGAGCATTTAGTATTTATTTGTGGGCATTATGAGGGAATTGACCAGCGTGTAATCGATACTTTTGTTGATGAAGAAATTAGTATCGGCGACTATGTCCTTACAGGGGGCGAATTACCTAGTATGGTGGTTGTAGATGCAGTTTGTAGATTGTTGCCTGATGTTTTGGGTAATGCTAATTCTGCTTTAAACGAAACTTTTAGTGATAATTTACTGGAATTCCCACAATACACTCGACCAGCAGATTTTAGAGGTATGAAAGTACCAGAAGTATTACTTAATGGCAATCACGCAGAAATAGCAAAATGGCGTAAACAACAAAGTATAAACTTAACTCAACAAAAACGACCAGACTTGTTAAAAGGGGAAGAAAAATGATTATTCAATGGTATCCGGGGCATATGACAAAGGCTTTGCGTAATATGGAGCAAGATGTAAAACTTGTTGATTTAATTATTTACGTGCTTGACTCTCGTGCACCTTTTAGTTGCCAAAATCCGCAGTTTACAGAAATTTTAGGTGAAAAGCCTATTATTTATGTGTTAAATAAAACGGACCTTTCAGACCCGCAAAAGACAAAATATTGGCAAAAGTATTTCACTAAACCAAATGCTTTGGCTGTTCCGTTGGTTTCTACTATGACAAATGCAGGTAAGGCAATAGTAGATGCTATGAATGTTTTGTTACAAAAAAAGTTAGAGCGTAACAAACAAAAAGGTATTACTATGCCGTTGCGTGCTATGGTTATTGGTGTTCCAAATTGTGGTAAAAGCACTTTGATTAATAATCTTTGTGGTAAATATAAAGCAATTACAGGTAATAGACCTAGTGTAACACGTAATACTCAATGGGTCAAAATTGCTGGCAATATCGAACTTCTTGATACACCAGGTACTCTTTGGCCGTCTTTTGAAGATAATGAAATTGCACACAATCTTGCTTATATCAATGCTATTAAAGATGAAGTGCTTGATGCTAGCGAATTAGCCCTAGACTTTATCAAAAAAATGTTAGAAACATATCCTCAACAATTTTTAGATAGATATAGTCTAACTTTTGAACAAGACAAACAACCAGTAGAATATTTAGCAGAAGTCTGTGAAGTTCGTAAGTTTGTTGTGCGTGGCGGAGAATATGACTGGGAACGTGGTGCAAAGGCAATCCTTGATGATTTTAGAAAAGGTAGATTAGGTGCAATCACATTAGATGAACCAAAAGAGGTTGTAAGTGAATAATATTGCATTAGGGATTTATGGCGAAAAGTTAGCGCTAAAATATCTTAAAAAACAAAAATATAAAATTTTAGAAAAGAATTTTCGTTGTGCTTTGGGCGAAATTGATATAGTTGCCAAAGATGGTGGATTTTTGGTGTTTGTCGAGGTTAAAACTCGTAGCTCAAATGCTTTTGGCGAACCTATGGAAGCAGTCGATTTTTATAAACAACGCAAACTTTCAAAACTTGCTGTATATTATCAAAAACTAAAACGCAAACTAGATGTGCCAGTTAGATTTGATGTTGTCGATATAGTAGGTGAGCAAATTACTTTAATAAAGTCTGCTTTTGAAAGTTTTAAGTAAATTTTATAAAAATTTTGTCAAAAAAGTCTTGCATTACATAAAAATTTATGATAAAATTGTTGCGTGACTTCGGACGGTCCTCTAAAAATCTAAAAATATCGGTTTTTATGAACTTTCGATTTAATCTTGCAAGGAGGTATTAAGTCATTATGAACATTATTGCTACATTAGAAAAAGAAGGCCTTAAAGAAAACGTAGCTGATTTCAACATCGGTGATACTGTTAAAGTATTCGTTAAAGTTGTTGAAGGTGATAAAGAACGTATTCAGGCTTACGAAGGTGTTGTAATCGCACGTAAAAACGGTAGCATTCGTGAAACTTTTACTGTACGCCGTATTAGTTTTGGTGTTGGTGTAGAAAGAACATTCCCTGTTCACTCTCCACGTATCGACCATATCGAGGTTGTACGCAAAGGTAAAGTTCGCCGTGCTAAATTGTACTACGTTCGTAAATTGAGCGGTAAACGTGCAAAAATTAAAGAAGCCATCTAATTATAATAGAGAGTTACTCATTTTGAGTGGCTCTTTTTTTATGTGTTTTTACGAGAATATTTCGACTTTTCGACAAATTTTGCAAAAGTAGTGAATTTTGTTTGTGTTTTAAGTACAAAATAAGTATAATTATAAAAAATAAAAAAGGTGGGAGTTATGAGAGTAAAAAGAACAAACT
>JAGART010000195.1 GCA_017622115.1 Clostridia bacterium | reverse complement strand
GAAGTATATTGTGATGCTGCTGGTATGTATTCTATGAGTTCTGCTACAACAGCAAATTATACTTATAGTTATGACTTGACTTTGGACAATGCTCATAGTACCGCTACTTTTGCATTTGATGGTACAGACAAAATTACAATTACTATACCTAAATTTAATGCATTAGTAACAGATTATACATTAGTATTTATGCCAGCAAACAAAACAATTTATGGCACTACAAGTGCAAATGGTGATTTAGTTGTACAAGTTGGCTTTGAAGAATTACCTTTGTACACTCAAAGCACTGTTTCAATTACTGCAGGTAAAGGTGAACAAGGTGTTCAACAATATTTAACTCCTATCACTTGGACACAAAATTATACAAACAATGTTTTAATCGATAAACCTATTTTAAGTTTAGATGAAGATACTTACGAATTAACTATTGCTATTGAAACTCGTGCTTTGGCTTCTACTCAAATGATAGAATTAAGTATTTCTAACGATATGGGTATTTCTTATAGGCAATATATAACTATTGATGAGGGTGAAACTACTTTAAATAATAGTTATATAGTTAATTTGTTAGATGTGTTAACAACTGATAATGTTATGCCTGTTGGTGAATACACAATCGAAGCAACTGCTTATTCAGTAGAGGCAGGTGTTATAAATACACAAACATTAACTTTTATTGAGCAAATTATTTTGGATACACCTACAAACTTTGTTGAATCAAATACAAATAGTTACTTGCAATGGGATAAAGTTTCAAAAGCAGCAGATTATGAAGTTACTGTAACATTTAATGGTAGTCCTGTCGTGTTGACTGGGGCTTGGAATGAATACACAATTACAGAAAATAGTGCTTCAAAAGATGTGATTAGACTTGCTACAACTACTCTATTTGAAACAAATGGAATAGGTGAGTATGTATTTAATGTTGTGGCTAAATCTTCTAGTGTGAAAATTCAAGATAGTGTGGCTGGTGTTTATACTTGGAACTTGCAAAACAAACTTGCTAGTCCTGCTGTGGAAGTAGTTATTCTTAATGAACAACCAACAGCAAAGATTATGTACAATGCTTTGGTTAGCAAATACATAATTAGCATAGATAATAGTACAACAATAGAAACTAATAGTTTGAGTGGTACTTTGGATACTTATATTTACCAACCTTTAAATTTAAATAAAGCAGGAAGATATGAGATTTCTGTTGTTGCAACTCCTATAAACACTTCACTTTATGCAAATAGTTCTGCTACAAATGTTAGTTATGTTTATAGTATGCCATTTAGTGCTCCAACAGACTTTGAAGTTACACAAGAATTAAGTACAAATACTATTACTGCTACTTGGGCTCAAATAGTTATGTCAACAGCACAAGGTGATACTATTTCACCTGCAAAAATGGCTATAATGTTAAGTACTATTGATGCCTTAAATGCTACTCAATGGGTAGAAATAGACAATACTTTAAGTTATGAGTTTGATAGTGCGTTTAAGTCTTTCTTGGCTACAAATGGTACTGGAAACTATATGGTTTACTTAAAGGCAACTCTTGATACAAATGAAATTTATTCAGAAAGTGAAATTACACCATTTAGATTTGCTTATAGAGAACAAACAAGTACGCCAGTTGTTACTCTCAATGGTACAACTTATGATACTTTAAATGACCTAGGCACAGATGATGCTGTATTAACTGCAACAAGTCAAGATTCTCGTGGTAATGGTCAATTTGATATGCAAGTTACTGCGTTGAATTTGGACGGAAGTGCTACTACAAATGTAACAGTATTTAAAAACCTTTCTTGGAGTGCTTCTAGTCAATTTGAAATAATTAGTGGCACACACGTAGAGTTGGGTGGATTGTACGAAATTATAGTGCGTACTTCTCAAAATGGTAAATATGCTGAAAGTGCGTGGAGTAGTGCATTGTATCTTTACTATGATACTACTTTGCCAAATGTAACTGATGTGTATTTGGTTAAAAATGGTGCTCAATATGAGGCTTCATTTACACCTATTACTGAAACTGCTCTTACAGGACAAATCAATTATACAGCAACTTTAAGTTATACTGGTTTGGCTACTCCTCTTAATATGACTTACGCAAATAATATGTTTACTATTGCTGAAAGTGCAGAATTAAATGCTGCGTGGGCACAAGCAAATGTTACTTTTGTTGTGTCAATAGTTGCGACTGGTAGTGCTGTTTCTTGTACAAATGTACCTCTTACATCTCACAACTTTACATTATCAAGTACAACAAATTATGAAACAGTTGTTGGTACAGTAAATAAACCTACTGACTTTATCCTTACAACAAATCAAGACAACTTTACAATTTCTTGGTCAGGTGATAAACGTTATGCAACTGCTGATTATACAAACGAATTTATCTATGTTTTGAGTATTCAAGCAAATGATGAAAATCCACTTTACTACAATGGTTCTACTTGGGTTGCAAACTCTGTTTCAAATACTTTACAAATCTTACCGCAAAATTATGCTACAACACCTAGTGTAACTTTTGCTTTACCAGACAATAAAGTATATTTGATTACTATTACAATTACAAAGGTAACAGCAACTTATACTGGTGGAATTAGTGCAAGTACTGATGAAAGTACTTCTGCAATGTTCGCTAATACTACACAAACAGCAGACATTGAAAATTTAAGTGTTGACTATAATTCTAATGTATATACAGTAAGTTGGACACACGTAAGCAATAATGGTTCTGTATTTGCTGGACAAACTTATACACTTTTGTTAGGTGGCGTAACAGTTTATACAGGTACTGCAACAAGTACTGCTATTAGTGCTGATATAATTAATGACTTAATAACATTCAGTCGTGCGTGTGAATGGAGTATGACAATTAGCGACTCTGTTTATGTAAATGATGCGACAATTATCGGTTTCCTTGGTAAAACTCAAACAGGTACAGGTTTATTGTTGCCAGTTGTGTTGAGCCAAACACCAAATGGATTAATATTAAATGCTCAAAATGTTGCTTCTTGGGATAATGTACAAT
>JAGART010000021.1 GCA_017622115.1 Clostridia bacterium | reverse complement strand
GTAGCAAAAGCAATCGCTGATGTTAAAGCAGGTAAAGTAGAATACCGTCTTGACAAAGACAACATTGTTCACTGTCCTATGGGAAAAGTAAGCTTTGGTGCTGAAAAATTGATGGAAAACTATTCTGCTCTTATGGACGCAATCGTTAGAGCAAAACCATCTGCAAGTAAGGGTACTTACTTAAAGAGCGTAGTTATGTCTGTAACTATGGGCCCTGGAATTAAAATTAACGCTAACTAATTTATAATTAGCAAAATAAAAGAGTTGAGAAATTGTTATTCTCTACTCTTTTTTTGTTTATTTAAATGTTTTAT
The DNA here is from genome assembly GCA_017622115.1 of Clostridia bacterium. Classification (GTDB taxonomy): domain Bacteria; phylum Bacillota; class Clostridia; order Christensenellales; family UBA1242; genus UBA7867. The sequence goes on along the minus strand of JAGART010000021.1, from coordinate 6,193 downwards.
TGTAAAAACCATTTCGTTGTTTAGGTAGGTCTATTTCAAGTAATTCATCACAATTTACATTAAAATATACACAATATTTTTTTAACATTTCGATATTTGGCTCTACGTATCCACTTTCTAAATGCGATATATTTTGTCTTGTTGTAGAAAAAATATCTGCCAGTGCTTGTTGTGTTAGATTATTAATTATTCTTAACTTTCTTAAATTTTCGCTTAACATAATAATATATTATGCAAATATTTGCTCAATTTTGTTGACATTCTCAAAAATTGAGCATGTACTCTATATATAATGTTCAAAAATTGAGCAAAAATAGGAGTGATTATGATAAAAAAGATAAGTCTTATTGTTTATTTAGTATCAATAATAAGTGTGAGTGCTGTTATAGTTATAATATTTAGTTTAACACCTAAACTTTTTGGGGCTAATCCAATGCCTATTTATGAAGTTTATATAACTTTAAATGTTAATAATGCAGATTATGGTTCTGTTACAGATAGTTTTGAAACTTATGGCGGAGAAACTGTAAATATTATTGCTACACCAAATACTGGTTATAAGTTTGAAAGTTGGACTGATTTAGAAGGAAATATAATTTCAACAGAAGCGAATTATACTTTTGTAGTGTGGGAAAATATAACTTATACCGCAAATTTTGTTGAAGCATTTAATATTTATGCAGATAATAATTTAATAACTGACTTTATTAAAACTTATGATAAAGATAATTTTGAAATGCATCTATTAATTACTCCTGATGAAAATACTTATATAACAGAAATAAGTTTTGATAATATAACATTTTATAAATTGAATAGTTGGCAAGGTCAAATTTGGGAGGCTTGTCCATTTGCGTTATCTGTTAAATATTATATTAACGAGGGGAGTAATAAATTAGGGCTGTTATTTAATTTTGCTTATCGGGAATCGAGAATAAATATTTATACTCATACAAGTAATCAACCTTATTCTAATTTAAAAGAACCTACAAACATGATTAGTGGTATAGCGGTAACCGCAACAAAAGGCGGAAAAGTTAGTATTTTGGGTGATGAGTATGATGAATTATCAAACGAAGATACCGTAATTTGTGTGGCAACCCCTTCGTTAAAAGATTATGAATTCGTAGGGTGGTATAAATCAACAGATGAAGAAAATTGTTTGTCTAATAATTTAAGTGAACGCTTCTTAAAGGCAGATATAATTGATAGTTTATTAATTGCAAAGTTTCAGCCTATAAATTTAAGTATTAATAATGATTTAGATAATTGAAAAAGTATATTTTTAACATTTTTGTCGAAAATGTGCTTTTTTATTATTTAATGTAGTTTCGCTTGATTTATATTTTATATATGTGATAAAATTGTACAAAATATCAAAAGGGGAGTATATGGACGGCAAAGAAGTTGCAAAAAATACACTTGAAAATTTAGATAGTTTGCAAAATCAAGTGAATTCTCAAAAACAAGATTGTAATGCTGTTGAAAATTCTTTAAATCTTGATATTTCATCAAAAGAGACTACGTTAAATGAAAAACAAAATGACAATAAAGAAATATCTATAAAGCCTAATGAGCAACCTAAAAGTTATGGTACGTCAGCAATAATTTTGAGCGTTTTTGGTTTAGTTTTTGGTGTAATATTGTTAGTTTGTTATTTATTGCTCAATGACAAAGATGCCCAAATGTTGCCTATATTTATGTATTTATTGCAAGGTGGTTATTTTATTGGTTTATTTTGTGGTGTAGTTTGTAGTATAATCGGTGAAGTAATGGGAATAGTTGCTATTGCAAAAAGTACTCGCAGAAAAATTTCGTGGGTAGGCTTTGGTATTAGTATGGTGGTGCTAGTGCTAGTTTTGATTTTGGCAGGCTATATATTGTTAAATTAGTTGCTCAAAATTACAAATTTTGATATAATACCTATGTATAAAAGGAGGACAACATTATGCAAATTCAAATTATGTCAAAAAATTATGCTGTAAGTGAAAAACTTGAAGGCATTATTCGAGAAAAGGTGGAAAAACTTGACCGTTACTTTGATGATACTGCTACTGCTAAAATTGTTTGTAGTAAAATCAAAGAAACTTACAAATTAGAACTCACAATTAAGGACAAAGGTTTGCTTTTCCGTAGTGAAGTTTCAAGCGACAATATGTATCAAAATATTGATTTAGCACTTCCAAAAGTAGAAAGACAAATCGTTAAGTATTCTACTAAAATTAAAGATAAGTTACGTAAAGGTGCTCCTATTAAAGAGTTGCTTTTTAATGATGATGAATTCGAATTTAAACCAGAAGAGTGTAAGGTAAGTAAAAGCAAAAACTTTGCAATTAATCCACTTACTGTAAATGAAGCAATTATGGAACTCGAAAATTCTGACCACAGTTTTTATGTGTACATTAACCCTGAAAATGGAAAAGTAAACGTAATTTATAAACGTTACGAGGGTGATTACGGTATTCTTGACCCTGACTACGAATAATAACTAAAAAAGAACCTCTTTTGAGGTTCTTTTGGTTTTTATTATCGTTCCATACTTTCGGAATTTTCAAAATTATTTTGTGTTATTTGTTCAAAACCAACTAATTTCCGAATATGAGTTTTTGGTGTATATTCATTAACTATTGTTTCATTTAAAGAAATTTCTCGCAAGTTTGATTTTGTATCAAAGATTTGTTGTGTTTTATAAATTAAGTCAATGCTGTTTTGTATTAAAGTTGTGTCTAGCCCTAATTCAAAAAGTTTATTACCCATTTCGTTTAATGCATCAATATTACTAGTGTTAATATAATGATTTATATTTTCAAAATAAGTTCCTTTTATGATATTGGTGAGGTTATCTATAAATAAATTTTGCTCATCTGTGTTCATTGTTGAAAAATGTGAGTTATTTTTTATAAAATAAGATTGATTATTTTCGTTCGTGTAATAATATCCCAAAATAAATTCTTTTGGTATGCAATGTAGATTATTGCAAATCGCATCTAAAATACAATGTTCATTATATTGTTGACCTGCTGTTTTTAAGTTTTTTTCTGGGAAACCTAGACAAAGTTGTGAGTTACCATTGTTTAATATTAAAGGACTGGCAACAATAATCTTGCAAGGAGTAGGGGAATTTCCTAAATTATAATTTATTATGTCTTCCATAGTATTTTGAGCATCAAAATTTATTCCAACAGATATGGTTGAGCCTAGAATAGTTTTAAATGCAGGATTAAGTCTTAAACCTTCACTAGTTATATTTGTAGCAATTTCTAACTTATTATTTAAATTTCCTGTAATTATATTATGAACTGCAACTCCATAGTTATTTTGTAAATTTTGCAAGGTAAGAAGTAAATTATCATTTTTTTGGAATATTTCATCTTCGTTAAGTTGAATATATTCAAAAACGAAGTCTTTTTGATTTAAATTTGCCAATATTTCAGGGGTAATTTCTATAAATTGAGGGGAAGTAGACATTATTGCTCTAACATTTATAAGATTTAAACTATATGCGGATGAATTACTGATAAATAATTTGTCATTTTGAGTGTAAACTTCTAAAATTTTTTTGGAAGCTAACTTTTGATGAAGCCTTTGCTGTTCTTTTTGAACTCTGTTTTGCGTTTTGACTTTTGATAACGTTTTGTTTTTTATAGGTGCTTTTAGTTTAGGCATTTTATATCTCCTCAAAAAAATTATAACATAATTATTGTTTATTACAAACTATTTTTTTTGTTTTTATAAATAAAAATTGTATAAAATTAGCATTTTTATTAAAATTTTAAAAAAAATATACAAAAAAGTATTGAAAAAATGGTATGTGGTGGGGGGTATACTTACTTGCGGTAATATTTTATGTTTAAAATTAATTACACAAAGAAAAAAGGGTTTTAAAATTATGGTAAAAACAAAAGAACAAAGTTTATGGAAAGCACTTTTATTTAGTTTTTTGTCCAGTTTGGGATTTGCTGTGCTTTGGGGAGTTGTTTACTCTATTGGATTTATTGCTTATATCGTTGCAGTCAGTAATGCTGTTGCATCATATACAATTTTTATGAAGTTTTATAAAAAAGTTCCATTTTGGTCAGTTTTATGGGTAATTTTCTTTGCATTTTTATTTACTGAAATTGCATTGTTAATTTCTTGTGCATTGATTATTGTGTCAGTTGACCCAACTATTTCGTTTGGGGAATCGTTTGGAATGTTGTTAGGAATGATTGAAACTATGCCAGAGTTATCAAATGCTTTACTTACAGATACAATAGTTAATGGGGTTTTGATTGTGATAAGCTCAATTTTGATTAAGGCTATAATGAAATATAAAGAAGCAAAAACACAAGTATTACAACAACAAGATAATTCAATATCAAGACCTGTTGTAAATCAAAGTTATGAAGTTTCTTCTCAACAAAACTTTAATCAAAATACTATAAATGCGAATTATGATAATTTTAACAATAATTCAAGTAATGTAGTAAATACATTGCCTTATGTAAGTTGTGAAGTTATTAAAAATGAGTTTATATTGGTTGTTGATGAATATAGCAAAACTAAAGATAAAATTACATTAGAGCAAAAGTTGAGTAACTTAAAAGCAAAATATCAAAACTTATCTCAATTTAATAAAAACGATATTATTATGAGAGTACAAAGCGAAATGCAAAATGAAAATTTAAGAGTGGTTGAAAAAGTTGCATTAAAAACAATTTTAAAAAGTTTATAAAAAAAAGATATACATTTGAGTATATCTTTTTTATTATTCTTTTACATATGGTGGTAAGTCGTTTTCAAATACATCTTTAATAATGTCTGCAGCTTCGTCCATAAGGTCTGTTGTATGTGTTGCTGTATAACTTGTACGAATAATCGCATCACCAGGAGCAACAGCAGGGCTGATAACTGGGTTTACATATACACCTTTATCAAATAAAATCTTACAAGCCATAAATGTACGAGTGTCATCATATGTTTCGATAGGGATAATAGGAGCAACGCTATCTCTAATAGGAATGTTGCGTTTTCTTAATGCGTTACGCATATATTCTGTAATATTTGCCAAATCTTTAACACGTTGTGGCTCACGTTTTAAAATACGAAGTGCAGTTAAAGCACTAGCAGTACTTGAAGGTGTTATACTTGCGGCAAAGATAAGTGGGCGAGAAGTGTGGCGTACGTATTCAACAACTTCTTTTTTAGCAGCCATATAACCACCAAGGCTAGCAAGACTTTTTGAGAATGTACCCATAATGATATCTACTTCATCTTCTAAACCAAAGTGTTCTGCTGTACCACGACCATTTTCACCAAATACACCTAAACCGTGTGCATCATCAATCATAACACGAGCACCATATTTTTTAGCAAGTGCTACAATTTCAGGAAGTTTACAAAGGTCGCCACCCATACTAAATACACCATCAGTAACGATTAATTTTCCTTTGTCTTCTGGGATTTGTTGAAGTTGACGCTCTAAATCTGCCATATCGCTGTGTTCGTAACGAACCATTTTAGCATAACTTAAACGACAACCATCATAAATACTTGCGTGATTTTCTTTATCACAAATGATTACATCATTACGACCTGCAATAGCAGAAATAATACCCAAGTTACTCATAAAACCTGTACTAAATGTTGTTACATCTTCTTTGTGTAAAAACTCTGCAAGTTCTTTTTCAAGTTGAAGGTGCATATCTAATGTACCATTAAGCAAACGAGAGCCAGAGCAACCAGAACCATATTTTTTGAATGCTTCTACACCAGCCTCAATTACTTCTGGGTGGCTAGTCAAACCAAGATAGTTGTTAGAACCTATCATAATTACACGGTGTCCTTGCATATTAACTACTGTGTCTTGACCAGATTCAAGATAGTGATAATAAGGATAAATACCTGCTTCTTTTGCTTTTTTAACTATTTCATAGTTATAACATTTTTCAAATAAATCCATAGTAAAAAATATCTCCAATTAAAAGTATAAGTACATTATAGCAGAAAATATAAAAATTGACTAGCATTTTGGCACTATTTGTTTAATTAAAGAAATCATCAAATAACACTTGAAAATTTTGTAAAAAAAGTGTACAATATGTCATAAGGAGATTTGAAATTATGATAGTTTTAAAATCAGTTGATTTGGCATATAGTAAAGATTATAATGCTTTAATGAATATTGATTTACACGTAAAAGCGGGTGAAAGTG
>JAGART010000194.1 GCA_017622115.1 Clostridia bacterium | reverse complement strand
TGGGCATAAAATTTATATAACCAATTACCTTATTATCTAATAAAAGTATGGTATAAATATCATTATTAATAGAAAGCCATTCTTTGCAAATTTCAAAAGTACCGCAATCTTCTTTTTTATAAACACTTTCATCTAGTTTAAGCATTTGCTTTAATAGATTGTCATCAACTTGATAGGTGATTTTGAAATTGTTTTCCATTTGTTATTAATCCTTTTGACTTATTTTAATTTATTATAGTAATAATTATTATTTTCATTAATATAAACTTTATTTAGTAGTTTTAATTTATAAAAAAATTTTAAAGTTCTTCATTTACATAGCCAAATTGTTTAATATAGATATCTTTCTTTATTCATAAAACCTTTTTGCATATCAACAACAATTAAAGTTTTCTTCGACTTTTTCCTTTAAAATTTTTATTGTTCTTGCTCAAATTTAATACCGTGCTTTCTAGTTAAATTTATAAAATCCTCGGTGTTGTTGAGCATGTTTGAAATTGAAAATATAATTTTGTCATTTGCATAGATTGAGTATTTTATGATACCTTGTTGATAATTCTTTATTTTAATAACAGTTATATCGTCTAATTTGTATTTTTTACTTTTAGAAAAACTTGGTGTATAAATAATTTCATCACCATTTATAGTGACATTAAAACGGCTGGCAATATTTAATAAAATAGAAATAAATATACAACAAATAAGGATTATATTTCCATACAAAGGGGGATTAAGGGCTAGATTTAATACTAATGTAAGTACAAGCAAGATTATTAGTAAAATTCTATTAAAAGTACTTAATCCTTTTGCGTTTATCTCAAAAATTGTTTTATATTCATCTTTTATAGTTACTTCTTTTACAAGTGATTTAAAAATTAATGGTACTAAAAAGGCAACTACTATACATATTAAAAAAGATGATTCCATTTCAACCTCGCATATTATTTAGAAGACTATTATATCATATAAATATATATATTGTATTAATTTAAACAAAAAAGTTTTAAAACTAATGTGTTTCGTTTGGGAACAATAAAAAACGTAACTTACATTTAGAGTGTTGTGTCTATCCGCAGAGCTATTCGCCTTTGCGGTAGACCACTATTGCCTATCCACTCAAATAACGGTACATTACTGCGTAATGAAAAAGCACTACGTCTTTTATGTGCTTATAAAATTATAGAGATTGTATAAGTCGTCTTCTTTTTATAATTTTTGATGCTCTAATGACTTCGTTGTAGGACTACTAAATTCTAACTGTTCTGTGTGAGTATTCCAAACTTTAATATTTTCGTTCTTATAAACTTGAAAGCAAAACTCTTGTCCGTTTTCTGTCTGGGGAGTGGTTTCGGATAGTAGGTAGAAATGCTCTTTTGTTAAATCTTTTATGTAAGTATCGGCAGGTACAATATTATTTATCATTGTCACGTATGCTTTATCGCAGTATGGCATAAGTTTATTGTACACGCTTGCGCCACCGCAAACGAAAACATCTTGCGGGTCATATTTCTTAATTTCGCCAAAAAGTTCATTGAGGCTGTGAACTACTATCGCACCATCCGCTTTGAAATTAGGGTTACTACATAAAACTATATTAGTGCGATTTGGTAAAGGTTGTTTAGGTAGGGAAAAATATGTGTTTTTACCAAAAATCACCACTTTGCCCGTTGTCATTTTCTTAAAATATGCTAAATCTGATGGAATATGACAAAGAAGGTTATTATCTCTGCCAATGGCAAAATCTTTGGTAACTGCAACTATTAAATTCATAAATACTCCTTAAATGACAACTTTTATTTGATGCTTTTTGTTGTGCTGCTTTTTACCTTTTCAAAAATGCTTTCACTTTCTTTTTATAATTTTTTTATGCTCTAACAACTTCATTATATGGCTCTTAAATATGTTCACACAAGTATACCATAAAAGAGCCAACGAGTCAATACTCCATAAAGATTGGCTTCTGTGTAGCAAAAAATTATTTAAACTTTAAAGTTCTATAATGAAACTTAGGTCTAAGTTTATAGTGTTATTTGGTGCTCTTTTTTTTCTTTCTCTATGTTGCTTTAGGGCGCATAGAGAACCATTCCATTGTCTGGCTTAAAAATCTGGATTTAAAAAACTTATCCACGTGTGTTTCGGTCGGAGACAATAAAAAACGGAACTTACGTTTAAAGTTTATGTGTCTAACCGCAGGCTATCGCCTTTGCGGTAGACCACTACGCAAGCCACTCAAATAACGGCACATTACTGCGTAATGTTATAGTATTGCGTTCTTTTATGTGCTTATGAATAAATTCAACGCAACAAAAAAGAACGAGCCAATGCTGTATGGAGTGCTGTCTATCCGCAGGCTATCGCCTTTTCGGTAGACCACTACGCAAGCCACTCAAAAACTAACATATTATTGCATAATATGTTAGTTACTCGTTTTTATTATTGCTTATATTGCTTCGCATAACACAATAAAAAAGAACGAGCAACTTTTACACATAAATGTGTAAGTTTTCTCGTTCTCCTTGCTTGTGGTGGGAAGTAGTGGACTCGAACCACCGACCTTTAAAACGAAACTCGCAGTTGAGATTGTAGATAGTAAAAAGTAAATATAGTTTATGCTGTGGTTGTTTTCATTTCGATAATACTGCTCGTGTGCGTTTCGGTCGGAGACAATAAAAAACGGAACTTACATTTTTAAAGTTATTGCGTCTATCCGCGGATTATTCGCCTTTGCGGTAGACCACTACGCAAGCCACTCAAATAACAGCACATTACTGCGTAATGTTATAGTACTGCGTTCTTTTATGTGCTTATGAATAAATTCAACGCAACAAAAAAGAACGAGTACTTCACGCACAAGTGCGTGCCGTTATTCTCGTTCTCCTTGACTTGTGGTGGGAAGTAGTGGACTCGAACCACCGACCTCACGCTTATCAGGCGTGTTCTACTAACCAACTGAGCTAACTTCCCAAAAGCAAAAATTAAGTTTTACTAATATGGGACTATAAGAATTCTCCTATAATCCCATTAAGTGGTGGAGATGAGGGGATTCGAACCCCTGACCCCCTGCTTGCAAGGCAGGTGCTCTAGCCAACTGAGCTACACCCCCAAAGTCGTAAAACTTAATTGATGACTTTTCTATAATAACACTTTTTTAAAGTCTTGTCAACAAAAAATACTAAAAAAATAAAAAATTTTTTAAATAATTTTTTTCATACTATGTACAAAAAATGATTGACTTCTGTTTTTATATGTGATACCTTGATTTCGACTAAATCAAAGGAGAATAGCAAATGAAAATAAAATTAATAGGTGTTACTCAAAGTTTATTACAAAATGAAAACGATAGTCAAGATTCGCTATATGGTTTTTGCTCTAAGACTATGGCTACTTGTAATACTGTGGAACCATTAAAACAAATGACTACAGAGAATATTGAGCAAACAG
>JAGART010000193.1 GCA_017622115.1 Clostridia bacterium | reverse complement strand
GATTTCAAACGCATCACCGGACATACCCTCAAAGATGATACGGAAGTACTCTTCCAAAAACTGCAAGTGTTGGTTGTATGAGTCAGTTGAGCGTCTAGACCTTTCGGCACGTTTAGCCTCGATTGCGGCGATTTCTTCATCAGTTTCATCACCAGTAAGTTCTTCTTCATCATCAACTTCATCAGACAAAGTAGTCATAACGTGGAATGGGTTTAAAATACCGTGTACAGAACTACCAACGTCAATATACTTACCTTTTAAGTTTTTAGTAAGAGAATCATATTCTTTTTCTGGGTCGAGAATAAAGATACGAGAATTATCAGCAGCAAGGTTGGCAAGCAATGTAGAAGTAGCATAAGATTTACCACTACCAGACTTACCTATTACAATCATATTTGCGTTTACACGTTCGTTGTGGAGTGGGTTTTCTTTATCAGAGTTTACAAAGAAATCGACAAATACAGGCGAACCATTATTACCTAAATAGAAGCCTTTTTCATCTTGTAAAACGTTTGAAACGAACGGAAACATTGCAGCGATACTTGTAGTTTGAATATTACGACTTGCTTCTTCTACAACATCAAGCCTACTAATATTTGTACTAACAAAAGCATCTACTTGCCTACCAAACATTTCACTATATTTAAAACCATTTTGCTTTAAGATTGAACGAACATCTTTTTTCATTGATTCTTGACACATAATGTGGATATGCACATCATAAAGGTCCTCATTACCAACTTTTAAGTCGTTTAACAAAGATTGCAAAGTTTCGTGTTGAGTTTGCAAATCAATCATTTTACTTGATTTAAAAGTTGAACGCATACGGGCTTCCAACTCAACAATAGAGCGGTCAATAACGTGTTCACTTTTATCTTTTTGCAAAGGAGTTAAATTAACAACTACTTTTGTATTTGCCATACTAAAAAACGGAACAGACCAAGCATTTGGCACTTCGACTGGATAATCAGTAATAGCAAAGTTACGATAAGATTGACCATCAATAATTGTTTTACTTGTTTTAAACAAAACTTCATCTGGCATAGTCCACTTAACATATTCGTCCATAGGAATAAGAGAAAGTTCTGTTTCATCTAAATCTTGACCAAAGTTTGCCTTTAAAAACACGGCTAATTCTTGGTCTTTAAGTCTGCGTGCGTGCATAGGCACTACACCACGAGCCAAAGTCTGCTCAATACCATTTGCAGCAGTTTGTAAACCATCTCTATCTTTATCGAACACCACAAAATAATAGTGGTCCATAAAAGTCAATTCACCATTACTTAAATCACGCAAATCTTGCATACGTGCCTCAAAAATAGCACTACGAGCATCTAACTCTTGTCTTGACATAACGTTATCGTTTGCCAACTCCATAACTTCATCATATTTGCGGTCTTCATTATAAATAAATCCGTCCATAACCATAGGTTTGGCGACTTTTACAAGGCTTGCAGATTGCCCAACAACAATCGCACGCATAGCATTTGCAAAAGAATTGATTACCATTTGTTGTTTTTCTTCATTCAAAAGCCAAAATTGTATTGGACTTATTTCGATTACAACAGCATAATATTCTTTAAAGTCTATCATATCATTACCGATAGAACTATACGGAATAATATCAACTACGTCTTTGTGTTTACGCATTGGATGTTTACTAAACTTCTTTGGTTTTGCAAAGAACTTAAATAAAATCCCCAACGTTGCATACATTCGCTTACCATCGGCAACAGGCATAAAGAACGAGATTGCCAACGCAAGCCACGCAACACCTAGATAAATCTTTAAATCCGTAGAAATACCAGCACTCAAAATAATCAAAAGCATAACAACAATAGCGATAGCCAAATAAATGATATCACTAAATGTAATACCTTTGTAAAATTCCATTTTAACTTTTGTTCTACGTGGAATATATTTCATTTTGTACCCCTTATAAATTTAAGTTGTGCAATAATTATAATATAAATACCTATAAAATCAAAACGAATTTAGTCGATATTTTAAAAATTTTTCAGTTAAAGTTTAAAAAAGTAGCGAGATTATCACGGCTTGCAAGCAAGCCTCATAATGACAAGTACTTTAAAATATTATTTTTAAGGAATTCTGTCATTGCGAAGATTGCTTGCAATCTGTGGCAATCTCGCTGATTAAAATAAAATTTAAAGTATAAACTAACCTTATACGACTCCATCTGACAAGGGAGTTGACTAACTTGTTAGCCTGAGGAAGAGATTAAAAATTAAAATCACTATGTCATTGCGAAGAACATTGAAAATATTCGTGTCAGCTTTACTAACTGGTTTTAAAGTTTTGTTTTCTGTTTGTAGTCAGGCTGGCTGGCGTAAGGCAATCTCGCTACTTAAATATAATAAAAAAGCAAAAAATAGCCCATTGGCTATTTTCCATTTCCACTAGTATCACTACCAGTAATATTTTTAACAGCATCTGCAACTTTATTTGTTGCTTCTTTATTTTGTTGAACAGAATTAACTACTTCACGTTTCATTTCATTAATTTTTTCTGCTACATAAAGGTTAGAAGCAGCCAATGCTTGCAAACGTGTTGCAATACTTGCATCTGTACTATTGATAGAGCCAATCAACCTAGCCATATCTTCATTGTCAAGACTAAAGTCAAGTGATGAACCTGCATTTTCCACACCAACAGGTCCTTCGATGTGAGCATCAAGACTGCTTGCATCGCCACTAGCAACAGGAGTATGAACTCCACCAGCGCCTGCTACACTTGCACCACCACTTGTAGTAGTTGTGGCTTTTTCAGCATTGATTTTAACTTCGGCGGCTTTAATTCCACCTGTTGTTTTGTCAATTCCCTTAGTTTCTTTTTCTAGACCTTTTTCATCTAAATGTTGACCCAAGCCCAATGCTTTTGAAAATGCCCTACCTTGTTGCATAGCAGCTTCGATTGCCTCTTTTTCTTTCTTCTCTTTTTCTTGTTTCTTTGTAGGGTCTCCCTGTATAGATTTCCAAGCATCAGAAACTTTATCCTTGTAGTCTGGAATAGCACCATCATCAGCCATTCCTTTATAAATTCCAGCAATACCAGTAGCAGCTAAAATTTGTTTATTAAGACCTTGTCCAGATTTAGTAAATTCTCCAACAGCATCTTTTAAATCTGCTCTTTGCACTGCTTGTTTTTCAAAACTATCAGAAACACTATGAGCTAATCCAGCCACGCCACCTTTAAG
>JAGART010000192.1 GCA_017622115.1 Clostridia bacterium | reverse complement strand
TAGAGTTACAATCAAATAGAAGATTGTTTATAAATTTAACATTGCTTCCATTAATTTTTATTACTATTGCTCTTATTATAGGCTTTTTAATTGATATAGAGGGGGCTTTAGAAAATATTTTTGGAATAGTAATGTGTATTATATTTGATTTGATATTTTTTGTAATTTTAATTTTACTAATAGCTCTACCTAAACCGACTTGTAATTGTGATAGTGAAAATATAATTATAAGTAGAAAAAATATAGAAACAAAAATTAATGTTAATGAAATTGAGTATATTCACTTCCAAACATTGAAGTTTAAAAAATTTTTTTTAGTATTAATAGGTGGAGTGATTGACGAAGGGCTTATGAAGATTCATATTAAGACTATTGATAATAAAAAATATGAATTTGGCTATGTTAATTTAAAAGATGCTAAAAAAATAAAAGAATTGTATCCTAATTTAATGGAAATTTTGTAGAAACAAGTTTGTACTATCTAAACTCACGTTACTACGACCCAAGAACAGGAAGATTTATCAATGCTGATGATATCAGCGTGTTAAGTGAAACACAAGATTGTTAGTAGTTAAAAAATAACTAGTATTACTCATATTAAATAAAGTTATAATAAAAACATTATAAGATTCTTTTAAAAATTAAATCATGTAAAGTACAAAAGAAAAATTTAATAAGTTTATCCAGAATAAGAAGTATTTTTTAATACTCCTTATTTTGTTATGTCCAATATATTAAAAGGAGATAATTATGTCTAATAATTCTTTTTCAAGATTAGAAAATAGTACTTTAGTTAACAATAATAGAAGAAAACTAAAAATAATTTCGCAGAACCCAAATGAAATGATAGTAGATATTGATAGATTAGAAGGAGTACAGCCAGATGGTACCCCTATATCTGCGGATTCGTTAAATTCTAGATTTTTAGAAATTGAACAACATTTTAATACAATAGTTAATCAAAAGACTGGTACTATTGTTAATGTTAAAAACCAAAATGGTGAATATGATGCTGTTGATGTGTATTTTGACAGCGACCCACAAATTCAAATTAATAATATTTGGCAAACAGTTTATCCTATTGGCTCGATTTATATGAGTGTAAATAGTGCAGACCCAGCAAATTTATTTGGTGGTACCTGGGTTAAAATTCAAGATAAATTTTTATTGGGTGCTGGTACTCAATTTGGTTTAGGTGTTACTGGTGGAGAAGTGAGTCATACTTTAACTATTTCGGAGATGCCTAGCCATACGCATATACAAAATTCTCATACACATACACAAAGTGCACATAACCATGGTCTTTGGTCTGCTAGACAATATCAAAACAACGCAGATGGTTTGGGTATGAACTCATCTGATTCAAATATTAATAACCACGCAAAAGGAAATACTTTGTACGTTGCGGGTGCTTGGAATGGTACAACAAGGGGAGATAAAGAAAAATATTATTACAAAAACAATTTAGATAATTATTATGTAGATTCTGTTACTCCTACTATTGATGCTTGTACTGCGACAAACCAAAATACTGGTGGTGGACAAGCACATAACAATATGCCTCCATATTTAGCTGTAAATATGTGGCAAAGAACGGCTTAAAATAAAAGGAGATATTATTATGTCTGATGATATAATTACATTTAATGATAGGGAATCGGCTAATCCTAATAGAAGAAAATTAGTTGTTGTTTCTCAAACACCTACCGAAATATTGGTAGATGTTGAAAGAGTAGATACACCTACAAAAGAGGGAGATAAAATAGATGCAGCAACATTAAATAAAATTACAAATAAACTAAAATCATTAAGTACGCAAGTTGTTAATTCGCAAGGTACTAATGTTAAGTTTGGTGATGTATCGCAAAACGAAGTTGTTTTTATCAGCGACCCTCAAACACAAATTACCAATGAAGTTACTGCTCGCACGACTGCAGATAATTCAATAATAAACAACACAACCAAAATTGCGAACACTAATGGAGGCTTTGCTGCTGGCAGCGGTGCGGAATCTATTACTAATGGAATTCAGTTGGGTAGTGGTACTAATAGCACTGCAAATTCTTTGCAAGTATTTGGGGACAATATCTATAATGCTTCCTCACACACACTAAATGTACAAAAGGCAAGTATAGCGGATAGTTTAACTGCAAATAATATGAATTTATTATCTAGTAGTGGAACTTATAATAACTTTAAAGTTTATGCGCAAAATGACAGATTATATTTACAAAAAACAAATTCAAGTGGCACTACAACTACTGAAACAATTACCCCAACTGTTAGTGAGTTAATTGCACAAATGTTAACTGGACAACCAGGTTTTGGTGATAAGATTGTTGAAAGTAATATTGATGTAAATAATATTGATGCAACAATGAGCCATTATTATATAAAGTTTAGTAGTGGACTTATAATTCAATGGGGAAGTTCTTCTGTGGCTCAAAATGGTCATATGAATGTGGTAATGGGAACTAATTTTAAAAGTGCAAATACGTATCGAGTAATTACACAAGATACTTCTTATTATGATGCTGGGCATTGGCAAGGCTTACAAAAAGTAGTTAGACAAAGTGGACAAAGTTTTATTCAATATAGTGCATATGATTCAATAGTAACTTTTGATTATATAGCGATAGGATTTTAATATAAAATAAGTTTCTATATAAGTTATAAACTGATAAAATTTTTATAAAAAGTAAAATTTTCTTAATATCCACTAAAACAAAAAGGCAGATAGTTTTTACTATTTGCCTTTTATTGTTAAAAGAAAACCACGGGGTATACCCGTGGATTTTTATTTATTATTCTTTTTCTTGTTTTGTTTCTTGAGATGTAGTTGTTATTTCTTCAGATTCTTTTTTAAAAGCGTATTTCCCTAAAATAATGCTACCTGCTAGAGTTCCTAAAAATACTAACAATAATGTTATAGATGTTGCATTGAAGAATGTAATTATGGAAGAATATTCAAAAAGGTCTTGATATGTAACATTGTTATCAATAGAATATTCCATTTTTACAATATCACATTTAACTTCCATACCTTCATCTATAGGTAAGTCTGGTAGTTTTAATGATGAAAAAATGTAAGATGAATCAGCTCTCAAACCTTTTATTGTTGTTGTATAAAAATCAGAATACTTATCGTTTTTATAAGTTATTTTAATAGATATTTTTTGTGTTTCAGTGGTATCATTGTTGATATAAAAACTTATATAATAAGGATTTGAAGATGTGCTATTGGTAAGGTTACTATAAGAAATTTCAAATCTAGGTTTTGTTGCATCGGTAAACCCTGAATATAAGCTTATAAATAGACTAATTGCACTTGCGCATAAGCATAAACAAAATCCTGCGATAAACAAAGGTTTGTGTGATTGTTTTTGAGTTTCTGTTTTTGCCTTTTTGAGTATATCAATAAATTGAAAAACCATACAAGTTAATAAGATTGCGCCAACAACCATATAACTAGTTAATGAACTTTGGAATGCAGTTTCGATTCCTGAACCAAAAATCTCTGTTGTGTTTGTAGAATAAGTAAACCAAGTAGATTCAGTAAAAGAAATTATTAAGAATACCAAAGATGTAATTATAGTTGCGCTAGTTAGGCATATAGATATAATTTTTGTAATTTTTTTAGCATTATTTTTTGCAAAATAGCATAGTATCTCGCTTAAAATTATCGTTAAGAATAACACTGATAAAACTATACAAAATGCACTGATTAAATTAATAAAGCTTAATAATTCTTTATTATTAATTATATTAACATCATTTGTTATTTGTGCACTGTTAAGTATCATACCAACAAAACCAAATAACAAAATTATACAACAAATAAGACTAATAACGTTTACTACATTGTTTTTAAAATTTGTGTTCATTTGTGTTCTTCCTTTTTAAAATATATTTTTATTATAACATAGAAGAAATGATAAGTCTAGTAAAATACAAATAACAAAACAAAAAGCCCTCTTAAAAAAGAGGGAATGAGTGGAGCTGTTGCCCTAAAACAAGTTTTTTGATGGTTCGCTAATCAAAAAATTGTGCTGTGGATTGAGATTTTATCTAAAACAGGAGTTATCAACTCCGTGCGCCAAACGCACTATTACACAAAGTGTAATAAAAAAACTCAACATTAGGTTGAGTTTTTGGAGCTGTTGACGAGGTTCGAACTCGTGGCCTGCGCATTACGAGTGCGCTGCTCTACCAACTGAGCCACAACAGCAAGATATAAAATTTTATCATATATATTTTTATATTTCAACTAAATTATTTTAAAAGTTTTGTTTTTTAAGTAAATTTATTTGCCTTGTGTTAAGAATTTTAGTATAATAACACAAAAGGGGAATGAGTTGTGGAAAACAATAATACAATTTCTAATGCAAAAAAGCCAAGGGAATATAGTAGGTCTGCGATATTAACAGTTAGTGCTTTTTCTTATATTTTGTTCTTTTTGCCATTTATATTTTGCAGAAATGAACCATTTGCAAAGTATCATTTAAATCAAGCATTAGTGTTATGGATTTTTGCAATTCCGTTATATTTAATATTCGCTTTTATTCCAGATATTAATATATATGTATTGCCAGTGATTAGTTTATTTCATATTTTTGCTATTATGGTGGGAATAAGTAATGTTATAAGGAGTAAGGCAAGACCGTTGCCTATTATAGGTAGAATAATTATAATAAAATGGGAGCAGTAGAGTTTTCTACTGTTTCTTTTGTTTGGCATAGAGTTTTATTATAAAACTCTGCGTAAAATATAATGCATAGCACTTTGCATAGTATATAAAAAGAAATTTAGCATAATGAATTTTTTGTGCGTTTATGCTACGAACCTTAATTTTTATACATTGTATTTTTAGAGGTTTTTTTACTTTATAAATAAAATTTATTTATAATTATTCAAAAAGTGTTGAATTTTGTTTGACTTTATCGTTTTAGTTAAATATAATTAATTTATCAAAATGCAAAAGAGTAGCAATTTTTGAGGGGGTGTTATAGCGTGGCAAGAAAAAATATCGCTGTTATGGATTTTGGTTCTAGTCGCGTAAGTGTATTAATCGGTGATAGAAGTGTAAATGGTACTTTTGATGTGCGTGGTTATGCTGAAATGGCGTATGCTGGATTTATGGACGGGGAAATTTTAGAGCCTGAAAAATTAACAGAAACCTTATGTGCGGTTGTAAACACTGCGCAAAATAATGCACGTTGCAAAATTACTCATTTATACGTGGGTGTTCCTGCTGAATTTAGTGTAGCAGAAGTTAAAAATGTTTCAAAGGATTATGGCAAAAAGAAGCGAGTTACAGAAAAAGATATTGATGATTTATTTGTAATGGCTGATGAGTATAGTAGTAGTCCTTCACATAGTGTTATAAATAGAAGTCCTGTTTGCTTTGAGTTGGATACTGGCGAAAGAGTTATCGACCCAAAAGGACAAATTACAACGGTATTGAGCGCTACATTGAGTTTTGTTTTGGCTCAACGAAACTTTTTAGGTACTATTTTGCAAGCAGTTAGTCCTTTGCAAATCCCGTTTGTGGAATTTATGTCTGAAACATTGGCAGAAAACCTTTACTTAATCGAACCAGCAGAACGAGACCGCTGTGCAATTTTAGTGGATTGCGGTTATTTAACTACAAGCGTTTCTGTTGTGGTTGGTGATGGTTTGGTGTGCTTAAAGAGTTTTTCTTTGGGGGGCGGACATATCGTTGCTGATTTAGTTAAGTTTTTGGAAATACCTTTTGGTGTAGCACAGGAACTTAAAAAATATGCCACAATGACAGGACAACCTAGCGAAAACGAAAAAATATCACTTAATTACAAGGGCGAAAAATTTACTTTTGATGCTTTGGCTGTTTATGAAATAGTTCAAAGGAAAGTAAGGCAAATTGCAGTAATGATTTCAAAAAGTTTGGAATCTTGTGTTTACGAAAGACCTGATTTTATAGGTGTAAATATTACAGGTGGTGGGATTTCTTATATTAAAGGTGTTGCGGAGAGTTTAAAAGACTTTTTGGGCAAAGAAGTT
This sequence comes from Clostridia bacterium, assembly GCA_017622115.1. Taxonomy (GTDB): domain Bacteria; phylum Bacillota; class Clostridia; order Christensenellales; family UBA1242; genus UBA7867. Next base: position 2,121 of record JAGART010000192.1, on the reverse strand, counting down.
ACTATACTTGAACCTCAAATACCACAGATGAATGAGCCTAGAAATAGTGCTGTATTAGGGTTGCTTGACTTGGCTTTAAGACAAAATCACGCTCGTTATTCTATTTTTATAAAAATATTTAAAAAATAATTTGGGGGTAATATATGGATACATACAATAATCACTACGGACAAAATATTAATCCAGTAGTAAAAATTAAAGTTATCGGTGTTGGTGGTGGCGGAAATAACGCTGTAAATCGTATGATTGATGCTGGTGTAAATGGTGTTGAATTTATCGCTGTTAATACTGATAAACAAGCATTACAGGTAAGTAAGGCTGATTATAGAATTCAAATAGGTACAAAGTTGACTCGTGGTTGGGGTGCTGGTGCTGACCCAGAAATAGGTATGAAAGCAGCAGAAGAAAATCACGAAGAATTAAATCAAGCAATTAGTGATGCCGATTTAGTGTTTATTACTGCTGGTATGGGTGGTGGTACTGGTACAGGTGCTGCTCCATTAATCGCTACTTTGACTCGTGAAAAAGAGATTTTAACTATTGCTGTTGTTACAAAACCTTTTAACTTTGAAGGTCGCCGTCGTATGGAAAATGCGGAAAAAGGTTTGGAAGCATTACGTAAAATGGTTGACTCTCTTGTAATAATTCCAAATGAAAAATTGTTCAAACTTGTGCCAAAGGGTACTTCTATTGTTGATACTTTCCGTTATGCTGATGATGTATTGCGTCAAGGTGTACAAGGTATTTCAAACTTGATTATCGAAAATGCGTTGATTAACCTCGACTTTGCTGATGTGCGTACAACTATGAAAAATAGAGGTCTTGCACATATGGGCGTTGGTAGAGCAACTGGTGAACGTAGAATATTTGAAGCACTTTCACAGGCGGTTTCAAGTCCTTTGTTGGAAACTACAATCGAGGGGGCAACTGGTATTATCTTTAACGTAAAAGGTGGTTCAAGTTTGCCTATCGACCAAGTACACGAAGCGGCTGACTTAATGCGTGAAATCGTTGACCCAAATTGTAATATTATCTTTGGTGCTAGTATTGATGAATCTTTGGGTGATGCGGTTGAAATCACTGTAATTGCGACAGGTTTCCAAGGTTCACCTATGGCTGGCGTAAGAGAAGAGCCAGATTATAGTTCTCAAAATCCAGAAACTTCTCAACAAAAATATGCTGAATTTTTGGCTAATAGAATTGAAAGCGGAAGCGTTTCACCTACAAGCCTTGATGCAAGCGAGCAAGAATTAATAAATGCTAATCTAGGGGCAGAAAAATCAAGCCGTGTTGCTGTTGATTTTGATGATTCAGACATTCCGCCATTCTTGCGTAAATTAAGGGGCAAATAATAAAATTTTAAAAATTATTTATAATAAAAGCAGGGGGATTTAGTTTTTTACCTGCTTTTTTTCTAAAATTTGTAAAAAAATTTAAAAAAAGTCTTGACTATTCATTCTAATTATGTATATACTCGGGCTTGAAGGGTATAGAGGGGGATTGAAAATGCGTAAGACATTCTTATTTGCATTGCCAGTTTTATTTGTTATTGCTTTGTTTTGTGGCTGTACTTATAATTTAGATGACGATTCACAAAATAGTTTTGTGTTTAAGTTTTCTTGTCCAAAAGAAATAACAATGAAGTTGGGTACTATTGACCAAAGTAATGAAACAGCATCTGCTCCATTGTATGCAAACTTTGATTTAGATGAATGTACTTTGGAATATGACAAAGAAATAATTAATTATGATATAAATACAGGTACGATTACTGCTTTAAAAAGTGGTGAAACAAAAATAAAAGCGACAGCAGGACAAAAGACAGTATCTGTTAATGTTGTGGTGCAAAAAGCGGTTTATTGTTCGTATCTTTTTTGTAGTGCAAGTGAAAAAATCTCATTAGAAGATACTGCTCAATTAAATGTTAAAACTAATCAAAGTTACAATATGGGCATTGATTATCAATCTATGGATACTTCAATTTTGACAGTTGATGCTAATGGCGTAATTACACCATTAAAATCTGGTACTACTTCAATAAAAATTAGTGCAAAAACATCAATCAATCCCTCAAATTCTAATGGTTATAGTATGACTTATACTACAACTGCTATTACAGTT
>JAGART010000191.1 GCA_017622115.1 Clostridia bacterium | reverse complement strand
TAAGATATGTTTGATAAATTGACTTTAAGAGATATGGAATTAAAAGGTAAAAGAGTTTTGTTACGTGTGGATTTTAACGTACCTTTAAATTCTAATTTACAAATTACGAATGATAAAAGAATTCGTGAAACTTTGCCTACGATTAATTACTTAATAGAACGTGGTGCAAAGATTATAATTGTTAGTCATTTGGGTAGGCCAGAAGGTAAGGTTATGCCAGAGTTTTCTTTAAAACCTGTGGCAGAACATTTAAGAACGTTACTTAAAAAGCCTATAATGTTAGCAAATGATGTTGCGGGTTCAGAAACTTATAAATATGTTCGCACAATGCAAGCGGGCGATATTGTAATGATGGAGAATGTTCGTTTTGACCCTCGTGAAGAAGAAAATGATGCAGAGTTTGCAAAAGAACTAGCAGGTATTGCTGATGTGTATTGTAATGATGCTTTTGGAACAATGCACCGCACACATACAAGTACTTGTAAAATTGCAGAATACTTGCCATCTTGTGTAGGCTTTTTAGTTGAAAAAGAACTTTCTGTTTTGGGTGGTGCTTTATCTAATCCAAAAAGACCTTTTGTTGTAATTATAGGTGGAGCAAAAATCAAAGATAAAATTGCTCTTATTAGCAGGCTTATTGATGTTGCTGATGTCGTTTTAATCGGGGGCGCTATGGCCTATACTTTCTTGCGTGCGCAAGGTTTTAGTATGGGGCGTTCTGTGGTAGAAAAAGATAAAATTCAACTTGCAAGGTTATTGTTGGAAAAAGCCAAAATGCAGGGTGTAAAGATTGTTTTGCCTATTGACCACGTTGTAACAGGTGAGTTTAGTTTTTCTGCTCATTCTGTAAATGTGAGTACTAAAAAATTCCCTCGTGCTGGAATAGGTATGGACATAGGTCCTGCTACGACTAGATTGTTTAAGTACTATATTTCAAAGGCTCATACAGTTTTATGGAATGGTCCTTTGGGTGTTGCGGAATTCCATAAGTTTGCAAAGGGTACTGACGAGGTGGCAAAAGCACTTGCAGAAGCAAAAGCGTTTACAATTATCGGTGGTGGAGATAGCGCAAAATGCGTTGAGCAACTTAAATTGCAATCTCAAATCAATCATATTTCAACAGGGGGCGGGGCTTCTTTAAAATTATTAGAAAGTGGTTCTTTGCCGGGGTTAGATGGTATTGCTAATAAAGGTGGAATGTAATGAAATATTTATTTGGCAACTGGAAAATGAATATGTCTTTAACAGAGATTGAGCAGTTTGCAAAACAATTTAAGTATAAAAGCACTAGTGCTCTTTGTGTCGGTGTGGCTGTGCCTAGTGTGTATTTTGAGACTTGTAAAAAATTGAGCAAAAAGGTTTTGGTTGGTTTGCAAAATGTAAGTCAATTTGAGGTAGGTGCGTTTACAGGTGAAATATCTGCAAAAATGCAAAAAGATATAAGTGTAGATTTTTGTTTGGTTGGGCATAGTGAACGTAGGCAATATTTTAACGAAACTAATGAAGTAATAAGTGATAAAATATTGCGTTTGCAACAAAATGATATTTTGCCAGTTTTGTGTATAGGAGAAAGTTTAGAGCAGTTTGAGGCAAATAAAACGAAACAAGTTTTATCTCAACAAATAAAAAAATGTACTTCAAATTTAGATGCGACAAAAGATGTTATTTTGGCTTATGAACCAGTTTGGGCAATAGGTACAGGCAAAAGTGCAAGTTTGGATTATATTGATGAAATTTGTGGATTTATAAAAAGCGAATTTTTAAAGTTGCATAACAAAAATTGCAGTGTTTTATATGGTGGTAGTGTAAATCCACAAAATAGTGCAGATATAGCAAATCTAAAAAATGTAGATGGGGTGCTCGTTGGTGGAGCAAGTCAAGATGCAAATAAGTTTATGCAAATTTATGATACTTTTAGATAAAAGGAGTGATTAGGAATGAAAACTAAAAGACCAGTTTTGGGAATTGTGTTAGATGGTTTTGGGTGCAGAAGTGAAGCAGAGGGCAATCCGTTGAAAATCGCCGAAATGCCTTTTTATAATCAAATGTTAAAAGATTTTCCTAATACACAAATTTTTGCAAGTGAAGAATATGTTGGACTTCCAAAAGGTCAAATGGGTAATAGTGAAGTAGGACATATTAATCTTGGTGCAGGTCGTGTAGTTTATCAAGACTTTATGCGTATAAATAATGCTATAAAAGATGATTCTCTTGTAAAAAATAAAGTTTTAGATGATATGCTAGAACGTGTTGTAATGAAAGATAAAACATTGCACTTTGCAGGGCTTGTGTCAAATGGTGGAGTTCATAGCAGTATTGAGCATTTAAAGTTTTTATTAAAATATGCTGTAAGTGTAGGTGTACGAAAAATAAAAGTTCACTGTTTTACTGATGGTCGTGATACAAAACCTGATAGTGGTGCTCGTTTTGTGCAAGAAATTGAAAATTTATTAGGCAAACTCGGTGTAGGTGAGATTGCTACTATCGTAGGTAGATTTTACGCTATGGATAGAGAAGAACGTTGGAACAGAACGCAAACTGCCTTTGATTTAATAGTTTCTGGTATAGGTACTCGTACAAATGCTATTTTTGAAGCATTTAATAAAACTTACGAACGCAAAGTCAGTGATGAATTTATGCCTCCGTTCGTTGTCGGTGGTTATCAAGGTATGGAAGATGGTGATGAAATTTTCTTCTTTAACTTCCGCCCAGACAGAATGCGTCAACTTTCAAACGCATTTGTTACTAAAAACTTTCCGTGTTTTACAAGACGTGCTTTGCCAAAAATAAAGGCAACTGCAATGTGTATGTATGATGAAATGCAAACAAATTTGCCATATCTTTTTGGTGCAAATATTCCAGAGAATACTTTGTCTGAACGTTTAAGTAAATCAGGTTATAAACAACTCAAACTTGCAGAAACAACAAAATATGCTCACGTTACTTATTACTTTAATGGTGGTGTTGAAAAGCCTTTCCGTGGTGAAAAACGTATGATGGTGGAAAGTAAGTTTGTAGATAATTTTGCAGATTTTCCTAGTATGCGTGCCCCTGAAATTGCAAATATCGCTGTTGATGAAATCAAGAAGAAAACTTATGACTTTATCTTAATTAATTTTAGTAATGGTGATATGTTGGGGCATACTGGCGATTTTGGTGCTTGTGTAGAGAGTTTAGAATATCTTGATAGAGCACTCGAAAAAGTTGTTACCTCTGCGATTTCTGCTGGCTATACTTGTGTAATTACAGCAGACCACGGAAATATTGAAGATATGCGTGCGGAAAATGGAAAAAGCACTACACACACCCTTAACCCAGTGCCTTTTATCATTACAGACAAAACATTATCTTTAAAAAGTGGGAAATTTGCTCTTGACTGCTTTGCCCCAACTGTGCTACAATTACTTCAGTTATATAAACCTGCAGAAATGACAGGTAAGAGTATTATAGCGGAGGAAGAATAATGGTAGCATTACTTGGCGATTTTGTGAGTACTGTCGTAAATTGGATTAGAGGACTAGACCCATCTTTGAGAGGTATAATTGTTACTTTTGCTTTGGCAATTTGCTTTTTTGCCTTTGCAAAATGTATCAATGTTGGTAAAAATCATACAGAACGTCCAGTTAAATGGGTTTATTTAGGTTTAAGCATAATCGCATTTTGTGTTGCTTTGCTGTTTTGTACTGTGTAGCGAATTTTAAAAATTATACTTTTTTACTTGAAAATGATTAAATTATATGTTATAATATTGTTACTAAATTTTTATTTGGCTTAATTTTGGAGGACATTTTATGAATCTTTTTGGTTTAATTGCAGCAACGGGTTTGCCTACTTGGGTTACTACTTCATTTCCTATTATCAAAGGAATTTTGGTAGGTTATATCGCTTTGGCTGCTATTGCTATTATAGTGCTTGTTTTGCTTCAACCAAGTAATTCACAAGGTATGACTGGTATTACTGGTGAAACAACAGATACTTACTATTCGCACAATAAGAGTGCAACAAAAGAAGGTCGTATGAAAAAAGCCACAGCGTGGATTGCTGTGTCTGTTGTAATCGCTACGATTTTGTTCTTTATCTTGTCTATGATTGTAGCGTAGTTTAAGAGGGGGAAAGGGTTCTTTCTCTCTTTTTGTTTAAATTTAAAAAAAGGAATAAAAAATGCAAGAGATTATCGATTTTATCAAACAAAATCAATTAAATTTTAGAAATAGAACAGAACTCGCTCGTTTCGTTAGCGAGGGTTTAAAGATGGATTTTA
>JAGART010000190.1 GCA_017622115.1 Clostridia bacterium | reverse complement strand
TTTTATATAATTTCCACCATTATTAATTACTGCTCTTAAATAACTTGTTCCATACATAGCAGTAGGAAATCCACTACTACTATTTGCCCCATACTCATAATTACTATCACCAAATTTACTTGATGGTAATGTTTGGTCTCCGGTAAGCCACAATGTAGCAATTACATCATTTTGCCCATCATTATTTGCATCTAGACCATTAGCTAATGACACATAAGTAACAACCCAAGTAAATCCACCTAGAGTTACCACTATACTTTTATTCGCTTGATTACCTGCATTTGTATATCCTCGTAATGTATTTGCATTTATTATACCCAAACCAATATTATTTTTAATTGTATCTAAATTACCCACATCACTATTTGCAAGCATTTTTATAAATGTAGAAATATTTGTTCCACTATATTTATTTGTATTATTATCATATAATTCACCAACTATAATCGCATTTGATGATAAAGAACTACTACTATTAAAAGAATTAGTGTTGGGAGTATATAAAACACTCCATAAAATACCACAAGTAATAGCACTTACTCCAAAAATGATTGCTAATATTATGCTAATTATCTTACTTTTTGCTAGCATTTTGCACCTCCTAATTGAGTACAAAAACTAGCCATTTTTTGAGGATTTTTTATGCGTAAAAACACATAAAAATTTACGCTATTAAGCGCCCCCCCCCCAGAGGTTAGCCAAATTTGGGGATAAGTTTGTTCTTTTTACTCTCATAACTCCCACCTTTTTTATTTTTTATAATTATACTTATTTTGTACTTAAAACACAAACAAAATTCACTACTTTTGCAAAATTTGTCGAAAAGTCGAAAAATACTCGTAAACAATAAAAAGTAATAAATTTTGTACACAAATTAAAATTTAGTTTAAATTTATTTTCTTCCCTAATTATATTTGACAAGATTAATTGTTTTTTTTTATAATAGTGAACGTAAATTCATTTTTGAGTATTTTAAAGGAGGACTTAATGGCACAATGTAAAAAAGATGCTATACGTGATGGAATATTGAGCCAAAGTCTTTTGTTATTCAAGAATAAAGGCTATATCGAAACGAGCATAAAAGACATTGCAGAGGCTTGCGGTATTTCGGTTGGTAATGTTTACAAATATTACAAAAGCAAGGCTGAAATTTACGAGCATATCATCACAGATGAATTTTTGGAGGAATTGCACGACATTTTATCCAAAAGAACTATGAAGTTTGCAGAATTACAATTAACACCTAATGCGACACATCTTCAAGTTTGGTTTGACAAAGAATACTACCCCTTTTTTGTAGAAAATCAAGATAAATTAATTATTCTTCACGACCATTATATAGGACAAGAATATGACAACAGAGTAAACGTAATTGCAGACAACATAATTAGTTACAAAAAAAAGGCTTATGAAGTATATGGAAATATTGTCTTAAATAAAGAATTTTTAACTTTTTCAAACTTGATATTTAAAAGCAATATAACAATGTATTTTCATATTTTAGAAATGGACATTACAAAAGAACAAAAAATAAAACTTTTAAAGCAGTTTGATGTATATCACCGTGCTGGAATAGATAAAATATTTAAGGAGTTAATAAAATGAAATATCAAATTTTAATCGATAGTAGTTGTGATTTAAATCCAGATTACTTAAAAGAAACAAACATAGGATTAAATATAATACCTATAAAAATTTATGTTAGCGGAAAAGAATATATTGATGATGAAAATTTAGATGTACAAGAATTAATTACAGCAATGAATAATACGAAAGAAAAAATGGGCAGTGCTTGCCCTAGCCCAGAAGACTGGTCTTCAAAATTTGGAAATGCAGAATACACTTTTGTAGTAACAATGACAAGTAATCTTTCTGGCACATATAATAGTGCGGTTGTAGCACGTGATATGGCAGAAAACAAAGATAAAATCCACATTTTTGATTCTAAATCAACTTCTGGTAGTATGGAATTAATCGTTGATGAAATAGTTAGATTAATAAATGAAGAAACTGAATTTGACGAAATTATCACACAAGTAGAAGAATTTATTAAAACACGTAATTTATTCTTCATTTTACACAAATTTGATAACTTGATTGCAAATGGACGTATGAGTAAGTTCGCTGGACTTATGGCAAAAACATTAGTAATTAAACCAGTTTGTACTGCATCAAAAGAAGGTACTATTGATATTGTTCACAAGTGTATCGGTTCACTTAATGCATACAAAAAAATGGCAGAACTTGCGTTTGCACGTTGTAAAGATTTCTTTAAACGTAAACTTATAATAACTCATTGCAACAATCAAGAAGATGCAACTAAAATAAAAGATATTCTTTGCGAAAAATGCAACTTTAAAGAAATTATTATTAAGCCTATGCGTGGTCTTACAAGTCTATATGCACAAGAAAAAGGTGTAATTGCCTGCTTCTAATTAAAATTTAAGGATAAAACAAATGAAAGTAAAATTTTTAAGATTAAGTGAAACAGCAAAAATACCAGAATACGCTCACCCTACTGATTCTGGAATGGATTTATTTAGTGATGAAGAAATTATAATTCCAGCAAGAGGATATAAACTTGTACACACAGGAGTTAGTGTAATATTGCCAGCAAACACAGAGGGACAAGTTCGTTCTAAAAGCGGACTTGCGTTAAAATTTGGTTTGCAAGTACTCAACTCCCCCGGCACAATAGACACAAATTATCGTGGTGAAATTGGTGTAATTTTAAACAATGTGAGCGATACTGATTACGTTGTACAAAAGGGACAAAAGATTGCACAATTAGTAATTTGTCCATTCTATACTTGCGAAATTGAAGAAACTGATACACTAGATGAAACAGACCGCAACACAGGCGGATTTGGAAGTACTGGTTTAAAATAAAAAATTACTTGCTTTTTTGGGCATTTGATTATATAATATAATCACGTGCCCATAGTGTAACGGATAGCACTCAAGTTTCCGATGCTTGCGGTGAGGGTTCAACCCCTTCTGGGCGCACCAAAAAGATTTTTTAAGTCTTTTTTACTATACATATATTACTCGATTTTAAAAATTTTAATATAAAAGGAGTGAATTATGAGTTATAAGGTAAAAACTATTTTGTATGCTATTCTATCTTTTATTCTTTATGAGGGATTGTTAGTATTAGTTGTTGGTGGCTTTAGTAGTGGCAGTATTGGTTGGGCTGTTATAGCTTTAATTGCTTTGATTTCTGTGCCTAGTATATTTTTAAAAAAGACTTATGATTATGCTAAAAAATCTGAAAGCAAGCTATTATTAATATTCGTGTATATTGTTTCTATTGCTATTGCAGTTTCAATGTTTTGCACAATCTTCTTCTTGCCTTCATACTTTTTAAGTTAAAAAAAGATGAGTTAATCTTCACTCATCTTTTTTTGTTTTAAACAATTAGATACAATCATTGCTACTAATCCACCAAATGCTAGCAAACCATAACAAATAGTTAATACAAAACCGATATTGTTTGTAAGGTTGCCACTTCCGTTTAGGTTAACAGTATAAAAGTTTGATACATCACCCAAACAATC
>JAGART010000189.1 GCA_017622115.1 Clostridia bacterium | reverse complement strand
GTACTGGTAGTCAAGGACAAGAACACACAGCACTTGACCGTATGATTAATGGCGAAATGCAAGGTGTGGAAATTGGCTCTAACGATACTGTTATTTTCTCATCTTCACCAGTTCCTGGTAATGAAAAATCAGTTACTAATATGATTAACGAACTTATTAGCAAAGGTGCAAATGTAATCTATGATGATTTAAGAGATGTACACGCATCAGGACACGCTTGTCAAACTGAATTTATGATTGTTCATAAGTTGATTAAGCCTAAATTCTTTATGCCTATGCACGGTGAAGTTAAACACTTAAAGTATCACGAAAAATTTGCTATTAAAATGGGTATGAAACCTCAAAATATTGTAGTGCCTCACGTTGGTTCTGTTGTGGAAATTACTCCTAATAGCATTAAAGAATTGCCAGATGTTCAAGCAGGTGAAAAAATCGTTGATGGTAAAACTATTTGCGATTTAGATAATTCTGTTGTTAAAGACAGATTGCAACTTGCTGAAGATGGTATTTGCGTGGTTGTATTGGGTGTTAATGCTCGTACAGGTGAAGTTGTTACTGGTCCAGAGTTAATCCCGAGAGGCTTTGTTTACCCAAACGAAATGGGTGAGATTTTAAAAGATGCTAGACAATCTGTTTTAGATGCGTTAAAGAGTACTGGTGCAGAAAAAATTGATTGGCAAGAGATGAAAGCCATTGTGCGTAGAGTGTTGACAAATCTTTTCTTTAGACGTACAAAACGTAAACCTATGATTATTCCTGTAATTATGGAATTGTAATCTGCGGGGGCGGAGTATGGATGAATTTTTAATAAATTTAGAAAAATTTGCTCGCCAAAATAATATTCCAGTTATTTTGGGTGATACAAAAGATTATTTAATTAATTTACTTGCAGAAACAAAACCTAATACTATATTAGAAATCGGTATGGCAATAGGTTATTCTGGTTCTGTTATGTTAAAAAATTCACAAGCAAATCTCACTTGTATTGAAGCAAGTAAACCTAATATTGCATTAGCAAAAGAAAATTTTATGGTTCAAGGGTTAAGTGAACGTGTTGAAATTATCGAAGGCGATTGTATGCAAGAATTACCTAAATTAAAAGGGCGTAAATTCGATTTCATCTTTTTAGATGGTCCAAAGGGCAAATATTTAGAAATGATTGATATGATTTTGCCCCTTTTAAACGATGATGGTGTTTGGGTTTCTGATAATGTGTTGTTTAGGGGAATGGTTCGTGATGGTGAGCCTGTACCTGCTCCACGTTTTGTTGTAACTGTGCAAGTTTTGAGAGATTTTCTTGATACACTAGAAAACAATCCTAATCTAGATACGCAAGTTTTGCATATCGGCGATGGATTAAGCGTTACTAAATTTAAAAGGTAGTACATTATGAAAAAATTTGAAGTTTTAGCACCTGCTGGTGATATTGAAAAATTACAAACAGCATATTACTTTGGTGCAGATGCTTGTTATTTTGCTGGTAAAAAATGGGGATTGCGTGCTTTTAGTGAAAACTTTGAGCAAGATGAATTAAAAGAATTTATTGATTATGCACACAAGTTGGGCAAAAAGGCTTATATTACTGTTAATATTCAAGCCCACAATAGCGATTTCGAAGGTTTGGCGGAATACCTTGTTTATTTGCAGGATATAGGGGCTGATGCTGCTATTATTTCAGATGCTGGTGTTTTGAGTTTGGCAAAACAAGTTGCCCCAAAATTAACTTTGCATATGTCAACACAAGCGTGTGCAAGTAATAAATATGCTGCCAAATTTTGGGCAGATGCTGGTGCTAAACGTATTATTTTGGCTCGTGAGTTAAGCGTAGATGAAATAAAAGAAATTAGAGATTTCTTGCCACCAGAAATAGAACTCGAAGCATTTGTTCACGGTGCTATGTGTATTAGTTATAGTGGTAGATGTTTGTTGAGCAATTATTTAACTGGTAGAGATAGTAATCGTGGTGCTTGCGTGCAAGCCTGTCGTTGGGAATACTACATTAGCGAAAAAGGTCGTCAAGACAAAGGCGAGGGTGAAAAATATGAAATTCAACAAGATGAACGTAGCACTTATATCTTAAATAGTAAAGATTTATGTATGATTAATTATCTTGATAAACTTGCCGAAGCTGGTGTAACAAGCTTTAAAATTGAAGGTAGAATGAAGTCGCCTTATTATGTTGCTAATGTTGTTAATGCTTATCGTAGAGCAGTTGATATTTTGGAAAATAATCCACAAGAATACAAACAAGATGAGCAACGTGTAGTAGAATTAGAGAAATGTAGCCACCGTTACTTTACTACTGGTTTTTGTTTGGGTGAAAATAATCGTGAATGTATTGAAAGTAGTTTGCCTATTTCAACTTATGATTTTGTCGCTGTTGTGCGTGGTAACGATAATGGCTATGTGTTGGTAGAGCAACGTAATCGCTTTAAAGTTGGCGATACTTTGGAAATCTTATCACCAAATGAAAACTTTAATAAAACTTTTGTGTTAGAGGAAATTCAAAACCTCGATGGCACTCAAATTCAAGACGCAAACCTTGTTCAACAAGTAGTACGTATTAAATGTCCTTATGCTTTGAGCGAAAGAGATATTTTAAGAAGAAAGAAATAATAAAAAAGAACATATAGTTAAAGTACTGTGTGTTCTTTTTTTGTTGTTTCTATAAAAAATGCAACATTTTACGAGAATTTTTCGACTTTTCGACAAATTTTGCAAAAGTAGTGAATTTTGTTTGATTAATTTTTAAATTTTAGATATACTAAAAGTATAAAAAATAGGGGGTAAAAAATGAAAAATAACGATATAAACTTATCCACCGTATTTGCCCGCCCGCTGGGGGGGGGGGGCGCTTTTTAGCCTAAAAAATAATGTTTTAAAATACATAAAAGCCCTTAAAAACACGCAAAATATATACAAATTAAATACACAATTAATCACTTAAAACAATACGTAAATTGTGTGTCGAAATACGAGCCTTGCTCGTGTTATAGAGAGCAAATGATTGTTTTTTAAGACAATCTCACAACTTAAAAAAATAAAAAATAGGAGCAAGCAAAATGCTAGCAAAAAGTAAGATTATAAGTATAATTTTAACAATAATTTTTGGAGTAAGTGCTATTACTTGTGGTATTGTTTTTGGTGTATCAAAAAGCCAGCCACAATCTGGTGCTATTACAGGCACTGAAACGAGTTTAGAGGGTTACATAGGCAACTTATTAACAAGTAGTGGGGGAATAAATGTAACGACATACAACTCACTCATCAGTAAAATAGGAGCAATAGGTTCAGTATCAAGTACAAAAAATTCAGCAAATATCAACAGTGGAACACCAGTAGTATTTCAAATGGGTACTACTCCTGGTGGAAACCCTGTGTACTGGCAAGT
>JAGART010000188.1 GCA_017622115.1 Clostridia bacterium | reverse complement strand
GAAAAAAGTCTAGGAATAAACGCCGATACCTTTATGCGTTCAACTTACATTGAGCAAGGTATTTTTAGCAATGCAAATGATGAAAATATAAAATCAAAATTAGGTAAATTAATTAAAAATGAGGACACGATTGATTTAAGTCAAGTAGATGAAAAATTACTTGCAAAACAAACATCTTTACAACTACTTCGTGGTAAAGGTGGACAAATTTACAATGTTGAGTGCGAACTAGACAACACCCGAAAACTTATTACTCAATGCGAGCAAGCAAAGAAACAAACAGAACTTGTCGGTGCTCAAATTGCAGAAAATCAAAAGAAAATTGATGAAATCAATGCTCAAATTAATATTTTGCGTTCGCAAGTACAATTTGCAAATGATGAACGCACAGCCTATGCTGTTTATCAACATTTCGAAAGTATAAAAAATGATTTAACAAAACTACAAGCAGAGCAAAATGAAATTATTCAATTTTTTAAAGGCACACCCCCTACAAAACAACAACTTGATGATTTATCTCAATTACAACGAGAATACAACAATGCAAAATCAGCGTTAGACAACTTTGGGGAAACAAACAACAACTACAAAGTTACAAAACTTAATGAATATTTTGCAAATGGTGTACCCACAGAGCAAGAACTAACAAAGGCAAATAATGATTTGCTAACGTTAAACAAAATGGAAAATAATTTAAACTTTTCGCATAATGTAATTGAAAAGTCTAATTCCCCTATTAAACTTGTTGGTTTAGGGATTAGTTGCTTGGGTGGACTTTTGGCTGTACTTGCAATTTTATTTGGTATTTTAAACGTAGGTACAAGTTTAGCAATAATATTTGGTGTTATAGGTGTAATTATTTTAGCTATCGGCATAGGCACAACTCTATGGGGTAACCGCATATACAAAACTCCTGCTAAAATCACAGCACAAAACAACATAAACAATAATAGTGCAGAAATTGCCCGAATTAAAGAAAATTTAACTTTTTTTGTGTTAAAATATAAAGAAAATCCAGCAAATTTAGATGAAGCATTATATAACATTAAATTTAACTACAAAAGTTTGCAAGAATTAGAACAAGACAAATATTCAAGTCAAGACCGCAAAGAACAATTACAAAAAACACTTAATAATAGTTATACTGCTCTTGTGCAATTTTATGGTGAGTTTTTCAATCCTGCTGACAAGTTTAGTTCTAATTATGATATTATCAAAAGTCAAGCGGATAGATTAAATTATATTTCAAAACAATGTGAAGAAAAAGAGCAGATGCTTATTAAATTTGCAGAACAAAACAACATTGACACAAACAAGACACAAAGCAATCAATCAACAGATATAAATCAACTAAACAAAAGAATTGCAGAACTTGAATACACTCGTGAAGAATACACAAATCGCAACAACGAGTTAAATTCTCGTTTAATAACTTTTAGTGATACAGCAGATAGTTTAGGTTTTTATGAAACAAAAGAAAAAGAGTTGGAAGAAAATCTTGCAAAACTTAAAAATGATTTGGAATTAATTAAAAACACACGCAAATATTTGGAAATTGCAAAAAACAATCTCACAAGTAAATACTTAACACCATTAAGTGATGCTTTTATGAATTATGCCAAAAAGTTTATAGGTAATTCTTTTGGAAATGTATCAATAAACACTAATCTTGAAATTAAAATAGAGCAACAAGGTGAGCAAAAGCAAACTAAATATTTTAGCCACGGTGTACGTGATATAATAGAATTATGTATGCGACTTGCTCTTATTAAAGCAGTGTTTGAAGATGAACTTCCCCCACTCATTATGGACGACCCATTCTATAATTTAGATGATAAAAAGACAGAAAATGGATTAAAATTATTAAGCGAATTAAGCGAAGAATTTCAAATTGTTTATTTAGTTTGCCATAGTAGTAGAGCATAAAAAAACTGGCTAATTAGCCAGTTTTTTATTTTTTGTTTATTTCATTATATATTACAGATTTTGAAACATTTCTATCTTTTGCCACAAGTTTTAGTGCTTCCATTTTTGGAATTCCAGAATTAAGGTAATGCTCCAAATGCTCTTGCAAAGTTAAGTCATTTAAAGATGTTGAAACACTTCCTGCTTCTATTAAAATCACAAATTCACCTTTGGGATTTTCGATTTGCAACTCCCCTAACTCACCTCTAAAAAAGCACTCAAACTTTTTTGTTAAATCGTTTGCTACAACTACTTTTCTTTGTCCTAAAACATTAGCACAATCTTGCAAATCCTTATTTAAGTCGTGGTCTGCTGAATACAAAACAATCGTACTTTCTGCACTAGCAAGTTTAGTTAAAACATTTACTCTTTCTGTTTTTTGAGCGGGCAAAAATCCACCGAATACAAATTTACTTGTATCTAGCCCGCTTCCCACAATAGCACAAGTAACAGCACTTGGCCCTGGAATAATTTCGTAAGGCAAATCTTCTTTTATTAAAGTTTCCATTAAAATAAAACCAGGGTCGCTAATACTCGGCATTCCAGCATCACTAATTATAGCAACTTTTTTGCCT
>JAGART010000020.1 GCA_017622115.1 Clostridia bacterium | reverse complement strand
TGCGATTGTATCATCATCACTAATTTCCGAACTACGTTGACTAATGTTACGCAACTTGTCGCTTAATTCTTTTTTGCTCAACTTTGTTGGGCGGTTGTAATGTACATCAAGTGTAATTTTTTGGTCGTACATATGGTCGTTTCCATCAGTACTTTCAGTAGCAACAGTCAACAAAGTTTTTCCGCCAGCACGCAAAAACGCAAGCAAAGGTACTAAATCGCCCTCACCAGCGATAATACAATACGCATCAATAAAATGCTTTGTATGAAACATATTAACTGCATCAATAATGATACGAGTATCAAGTTGAGATTTTGCTCTCTTTTTATAACGCATTGTTGGAGTTGAATCAAAACCATATTTTTCGATTACCTCATCAAACTTCATATGTTTGCGTTCGTTAAATCCATAAACTTTGCAGTACGCAAGTTTACCTGTTTTTTGAACTTGTGCCAAAATGTCGTTAAACACAGGCAAACTAACCTTTGCGTTGTCAATGTCAATAAATAATGCTATTTGCATAATAAATCCTCCTAAACTATTTTAAAGAAATATCTTTTCGCTTGTAGTAAAAAAGGTACTGCTGGCAATAACCACTATCCGCTCCAAAAGTATCCACAAACCATTTAGTAATTTTGTTGCGATTAGTTTCCTGCCCATTAAAATTTTGTACATATACTTTGTGTATCCAAGTATCCACAGGGAAAACATCAAATCTTTGCAATCCAAACAATAAAATACAATCAGCCACTTTCGGCCCAACACCTTTTAGACTTAAAAGAATTTCTCTTGCTGTTTGCGTATCTTTTGCAGTTAGCAAACTTTTGAGTATCTTTTCATCTTGTAATTTAGCTATTGTGTCCACCAAATACGGAGCACGATAGCCACAGCCAAGATTAGTAAAATCTTGAATTGTTGCCTTGCTTAATTGCTCCAATGCTGGAAAAGCAAATCCCCATTCTGTCTTTGTGCCAAATTGCTCACAAATACCTTGTACAGACTTTCTAATACGTGGAATATTATTATTTGCAGAAATGATAAAATTTATAATAACTTCCAACAACGGTTGTCTTAATAAACGCACACCTCTGCTATACTCCAAGGCAGGTTGCAGTACCTTATGCTTCCCTAGCCTTGTTAAAATAATATCATAATTTGTAGAAAAATCAAAATAATTTTCAAAGAATTTAGCATTATTTGTATCAATCAAGTAGTGATTTTCACCTAATTTTTTGATTTCCGCACGATTTTCTCCCGAACACACCCACCAAACATCATTTACGCAACCAAAACGAAAAATTTGCCCGCTTGCTAAAACGCTTTCTGGCTCAAATGTATCTGCATCAAAAATCTCAATTTTATTGTCTTTTATAGTATAATTCATAGCAGTAATTATAGCAAAAATTCTTTATTTTGAAAAGCAATTTAAAATAAAAAGCACGGAAAAAGTTTCCGCACTCTTAACTCAATTATTTAAGTCATTATTTATACTATTATTTGCACTTTGCACATAAATAGCAGTAATAACGTTGTCCATTACTTGTGCTTTTGTTAAACGAATACTCATATCACTTCCCAAATTATTGCCGTCTAAATCTATCCAGTGGCTAAATGTATAGCCTGCCACGCATTGTTTTGTAGCGAAAGTGATTGTGTCCGTGTTTGAGAGGTTGTCGAAATTGTCGCCCACAATATACGCAACACCACCGATAGTGCTAGTAACAGCAATACCCTCAAACGAAGCACCAAACACCGCAGTATATGTTTCATCTTGCGAAACTACCTCGTTAAGCGGATTTTCCACTATTTTTAACCCATCACTTGCACGCACCCAGTACAAAAAGGCTGTTTCATTAATTGAATATGCAATAATGTTTAAATTTGTATTTATTGCAAAACTCCCACCGCTATTTGAAACCAGTCCTCCATTTGTGGCTGTAATTGTAATATTATAGGTTATTAAATCCCACTTCGCATACAAAGTATGGCTTTCCGTTACTAAATCACTAGCCGAAACAGGACTACCTGTAAAATCACTATTTTTATACCAACCACCAAATGTATAATTTGTACGTGTTGGAGTTGGAAGTGTTCCATAAGTGCCACCATTTACTACTTCCATACTAACACACTCACTACCACCATTGGAGTTGAATTCAATAGTGTAATTTAAATAATTTGCTAAACTATCTAGCGAGATATGAC
>JAGART010000019.1 GCA_017622115.1 Clostridia bacterium | reverse complement strand
GATTTTGCCCGCCCGCGGGGGGGGGGGGCGCTTAATCGCTTAATTTTTTATGTGTTTTTACACGTAAAAAATCCTCAAAAAATGGCTAGTTTTTGTACTCAATTAGGTGGTGCAAAATGCTAGCAAAAAGTAAGATTATAAGTATAATTTTAGCAATCATTTTTGGAATAAGTGCTATTACTTGTGGTATTGTTTTTGGTGTGGTAAAGAACCAGCCACAATCGGGAGCGATTACAGGTACGGAAACAAGTTTATCGGGTTACATAGGGAATTTATTTACATCAAGTGGAATAAACGTAACCACATATAACTCACTTATCAGTAAAATAGGTGCAATCGGTTCAGTATCAAGCACGCAAAGTTCTAAAAATATTAACAGCGGAACACCAGTAGTATTTCAAATGGGAACAGCAGGAGGAAACCCAGTGTACTGGCAAGTAACATATCGTACAAAAGATTACATAACAGTAATGATGACCAGACCATACACGGTAGAGTATTTTAATAATAGCGGTAAAACATATGCTGATGGTGTATTTAGTGGTACAAGTCAAACAAGTTATAGCACGAATGGTAATTACTCACAATCAACATTGAGAGAAGCAACGCAACAAATCTATACAGATATGAATAGTACAAATAGTGTGTTATCACAAATAGTAGTATCGCCTAGTGCGATGGCAAGTGCGACAGGTGCAAACTGGCAATACAGCAGTACACGACAGCCAGATGCACAATATGATTCAACACCAAGGTATTCACACCACAACGCACTATATAGTTATAGTGGAAGTTACAACAATACGTGGACATGGGACAACACAGTATATAGTGATATGTTCTGGATACCTTCGTTTTATGAGTTGTACAACACATCGACATCAAGTTACAGTTTCAACGGAGGCTTATGGGGCTTATCTAGCCAATCATATGTTGGATTTAGCACAGCGTCCTTTTTAAGCAGTAGCGTAACAACATCATATTGCTGGTTGCGCTCCGGCCTTTCCAATCGTAGCGGCTATGCTCTTCGAGTTGATTCCTCGGGCGAATCGTACAGCAACAGTGTGAGCAATGCCCATGGCGTCCGTCCTTCCGCTCATATATCGCTAAAAGAATTAAATAAACAAGCAAATATGTTTACATATACTGGTAGTAATTACACATTAACATTGATTGACAATGGTGATGGTACTGCAACTATTGATAAATGTACTCTAAATTCTGCTGGCGAAATTGTAATCCCTGGTGTTGTTAATGGTTTAACTATTACATCTACATCAGATGGGGAAAGTAATATGGATGGTACCTATACTTCGGTTTTTTCTAGTAATGTTACATCAGTAACTTTACCTGATACAATGACAAGTATTGGTGTAGGTTGTTTTTATGGGTGTGCTAATTTGACTTCTATAAAATTATCGCAAAATTTGCAAACCATTAGTGAAGCGGCATTTCGTGATTGTAGTGCATTACAAAATATAACTATACCAGCATCAGTAGTTAATATTGATTCTGTTGCTTTTACTCGTTGTACGAATTTAACAAAAATGAAAATTGAACGTGATATAGTTAATAATGATATAAATTACTCGGTTATTCACGGTTCTTATACGGTAAATTATGTGTTTACAAGTAAAGAATGTATGGAAAAAGGATTAACTATGACTAATGTATTTTCTGATGCTGTTTCATTCAGTTATGAAAGTACAATAACACTTAATTACAATGGAGCAACTGGTGGCAACACAACAACAGAACTTTTATGTGCTGGTGATAGTACAACAACAGCCACTTATGGTACGCTTCCAACACCAACAAAAACAAACTATGTATTTATGGGGTGGTATAAGTCTAGTGATTTTAGTGGTAGTGCAGTAACAGCAAGTGATGAAGTGGTGGAAAGCCACACACTTTACGCAAAATTTATAATACCAGAAATAACTATAACTTTTGATTTTCAAGGTGGAAGTGGTGGCACAAGTAGTGTAGTTGCAAGTTTTGAAAAGGCAA
Source organism: Clostridia bacterium (assembly GCA_017622115.1). Classification (GTDB taxonomy): domain Bacteria; phylum Bacillota; class Clostridia; order Christensenellales; family UBA1242; genus UBA7867. Next base: position 682 of record JAGART010000019.1, on the reverse strand, counting down.
TGCCAACAGCCACAGCCCCAACTAGAATAGGCTATACATTTGGTGGGTACTATACTGGTACAAACGGAAGTGGTACACAGTATTATACTGCGAGTATGGCAAGTGCAAAAAATAGTGATTTAGTTGAAAACACAACACTCTATGCAAAGTGGACAATAAATACATATACAATAACAATCCAAACAACAGAGGGTGGAGTGGTATCTAACACAGGTGGCACATATAATTATGGTAGTACAATTACCTCATTTGCCGCTCCAAATGTTGGGAAAGCATTTTTGTACTGGGTGCGTGCCAGTGATAATGTACAAATATTAGAAAATCCACTTAATCAATCGGTAACTAAAAACGAAACATATACTGCCGTTTTTGGTGCAAGTGTTGAGGGAATTAATATATCTGCGACAAAAGGTGGAAGTGTAACTTTAATCGGTGATGATTACGAAAATCTTGAAGATTCAGATACGATTATTTGTTCAGCAAAGGTTTGTGTTCAAGGTTATGAATTTGTTGGCTGGTATTATGCAGATGATATGACTAATTGCATAAGTGCAGAGGCTAGCAAGCGTTTTACTAAATCTCAATTATATGAGAAAAAATTAGTTGCAGTATTTAGAGAAATTTCTAGTAGTAATATAAATAATTCTGTAAATAATAGTTAAAACAAAAAACAAGCAAAGGG
>JAGART010000187.1 GCA_017622115.1 Clostridia bacterium | reverse complement strand
GAAGAAGAAAGAAATCCGATTAAGGAGCATAAGAGGTAACTGCTATCCAGCGGTATGGAACAGATAATCGAAAGACTCCGACCTCTCATTCCTTCCTTTACCTTCTTTCCCTTCCTACTCTTTTACTCGTTATAAAGTTTGATTAAGAAAAGTAAAAAAACAAAAAAAGCCCCGCTGTGTGGTGGGGTTTTTTTTGTGAAATCTCAACAATAAAAAAACTTGCAAAAAGAAAAGAAGCAAACATTTTTGTATGCTTCTTTTTTATTACCAAGTAGGGTAGGTAGAGTGTACTGAATCCCATTTAGTTGAATTGCTTGCAGGAATTGAATCAGATGATAAACCATTAAAGGCTGAAACTACTACTATACCACGCATTTCTTTGCCTAATTCTGTTTGACTAAATGATGCCAAAGGTTTATAAGCACTGATTGCTGTAGTTGCAGATGAATCTACTGCTGTAACTGTTTTGGTAACTGCGATATATGATACGCTTGCTCCACTAGGTACTGCTGCTAATAATGCTTTTTCTTTTGCAGTAAGTGAATTGTTTGTTGCGGTAGATGTACCATTAGCTGAATTAGTATAACCAGTAGCTGTACTCATAGCAGATAAAGTTGAACCAGAAGTACTATAAACGATAGCAAACACACGTACGTAAACTTCTATTTTACCAGAAGTTGGACCTTTTGTAACTTTTATTGTAACTGCATCAAAAGTAGGTGGGGTAGCGGTTGTTTGCCCAGATGTAGTGAGTGTGCCTGCTTTCCAAACTGTGCCGTTTACTCCGCCAACTTCCAATACAATACCATCAGCAAAAGTAAGGATTGTAGTTGCTTGTCTTGATGCGGTAAAGGCGGCAAGCATTATACTAGCACACAGCACCAAAGCAAGCAAAGTGGTGGTTAATATTGTGATTGCGATTGAAAATTTCTTATTCGCACTTTGCATTTTGAACCTCCTATAAACACTATAATTTTATTATACAAAATAAAACAAGTTTTGGCAAACGTTTTTTACGAATTTTATCACTATTATTATTTTAAGCAAAATTGTGTTATTTATACTTATTTACTTTTTAATTAAGGCTTATATTGAAATAATAATTATTTTGACCTAAACTATTGCGAAAATTTTTATAATGTGATATAATATCTGCTGATTACAAATTTTAGGTAATCCTTGTCTAGGACTTTGAGCCTAGACCGCTAGTCCAAAAGGAGGTTAAACCAAGGTTATGAACAAGTACGAATTATTGTACATTATTTCAAGTGCAGCAGAAGAAGAAGCACGTGAAGCAATCATCAAAAAGTTTAACGATATGATTACTGCTGATGGCGGTGAAATCGAATCTGTTGAAAAAATCGGTATAAAAAAATTTGCTTACCCTATTCAAGACAGAAATGAAGGTTTTTATGTATTAGTAAACTTTACAGCAAACCCTGACTTGCTTCGCAAAATGGAAGAGCAAATGGCTCTTACAGAACATTTTGTACGTAAAATGTTTATTAAGAAATAGTTTTAAATTTGTAGAGGAAATTAGAAAATGAACAAAGTATTTTTGATAGGAAATCTTACACGTGACCCAGAACTTACTACTACAACAAGTGGTGTGCAAATGTGCCGTTTTGGTATTGCTGTAAATCGTAATTATGCAAATGCCGAAGGTGTACGTGAAACTGATTTCTTCAATATTACTGCGTGGAGAAGCCTTGCAGAAAGATGTGGCAAGTACCTTCACAAAGGCAACAAGGTTGCTGTAACAGGTAATATTCAAATGAGAACTTATGAGGCTAATGGGGAAAAACGTACAAGTTTTGACATTATTGTTGAAGATATCGAGTTTTTAACCCCTCGTGCTGATTCAAATGGCGGTAGTGCAAGTTTTGATGCACCAGCCCCAGAAGCCCCAAAGGCTGCTGAAAAAGTGGTTGAGTTAGAACCAGTTGATGATACTGACTTACCATTCTAATATTTTAAAAAGGAGATAAAAATGGCTACTGAAAACGAACAAAAAGTTGAATCTGCTGAAATTAAAGAAGTTAAAACTGAACAAGTTGAAAACAAAGAAGT
>JAGART010000186.1 GCA_017622115.1 Clostridia bacterium | reverse complement strand
GAAGAAGAAAGAAATCCGATTAAGGAGCATAAGAGGTAACTGCTATCCAGCGGTATGGAACAGATAATCGAAAGACTCCGACCTCTCATTCCTTCCTTTACCTTCTTTCCCTTCCTACTCTTTTACTCGTTATAAAGTTTGTGAAATGTCGTTACCAAGCCCCGCACGACCACCTAGATTTTTTAATTAATTTCACTTCGCAATATCTTTGCCTAAACCACCAATCCTTTTTCAAGGAAAGCAAATTTACATTGAAGTTTAATTAATTTCAAAATTTCAGTAATCGCTTGAAGCGCCCCACGGCACACATAACAAGTTTAATCAATCTCAAACGATTACTTAAACTTAATTATATGGGCAACTCGTCATGGGTAGTTTAACGAGATTTCGCTCGAAATAGAGTTTATTATTTTTTATAGTATTTGTTATTTTTAATAATTTATGCAGTTGCAGTAACATCAACAGTAAAAGTCATAATTACATCAGTTACAGAGTCTGTTAAGTAACCATTTGCAGGAGTACCAGCAGAGCCAGTACTTGCACCATAAGGCACAGTAATTTCTATTGAACCAGCGAGAGCACTGCTTGTAGTCCACGTAACAGAACTAGAATTATTAGTAATATTAGTAGAACCAGCAAGAACCTTTACAACCCAACTACCCGCACTAGTTGAAACAGAGCATTGATTTGCAGTAGTATTTACGATAGTTGAATGATTATTTGTAAACGTTGTACCTGTCAAAGTTAGTTTTGTTAATTTTATATTTGATAGAGTAACTTGTGAAGCCTTATGAGATATAGAGCCCATATTAAATGAGATTGTCGCAGTACTTGTCCCGCCTGGGTAAAGTTCTGCTTTTGCAGAAGCAGTACAAGTAATCGTACCTACATCAGCAATATAGATTGTATTTTTAGCATTAGAACTCCAAGTAAAAGCGGCAAGGGTGATACTTGCAGTAAGAGCAACAATTAACAATGACAAAACTAAAATTGAAACTATGCTTATACTTTTAGAATGTTTAAATGTTTTCATATCACCCCTCCTTTTAATATTTTTTTAATTATGCTGTACCACTATCCAAAGCACCAGAAAGCATATTTTGGAATTGAGTTAAATAAGTTGAACCTAATTTATTTAACCAAGCAAGATATGGGTCGCCAGCGGTGCTAGGATTAAAAGTAGTGTAAAAAGTGTTACTATCGATTGCAGAGATTGTTAAGAATACATCTTTTGTACCACCATTTGCTTCACCAAACACAACTGTTGCAGTACCATCAGTAAGTGTCACATATTGCCCTGGCAAAACTGTTGTACTATAAAAATGTTCTTTACTTTCATAAGTATAGGCTGTCCATCCAGTTGAATTAAAACCACTTACTTCCATTGCACTTGTACTAGAAGAATTTGTACCAGAAGCGAACTGGAATGAGAAAACCATAGGCACAGTAGAGTTGTTGTAAAGTTTTATAGCATTTGAAGTAGTAATTGTAGAGAATTCAGCATCTTCCGTAGCACTAGTTAATCTAACTTTATCAAATTTATATGTAGCACCAGAAGTTTGAGTTAATTGAAATTTTGCATAAGTACCAGTTGTAGCATACTTACCACCGACAGTACTTGTACCATAGTAAACGGCAAATTTTTGACTTGCTGTTTCGCCATATTTATAACCACCTAAACTCACACCATCAACAGTATAAGTATTACTTAAATTACTTGCAGCAGCACCAGTCATATCTCTTGTAGCCCATTCAGGGATAAAACCACCAGCAGGTATTGTTTTACTACTACTATTTGTAGTTGTATTGTAATTCGCTTGCATTAACTCTACAACTACATTATTTGCAGTAGCACCAGTTACACTAACTGTTTTACCGCCAGAAGCAATTACTGAATTGTAGTAATACCAGCCATTGACTTGTTTTGTCCAGTTTGTAGTATCAAATGTAACTCCGCTTGCAGTAGCAGTAGCACGCATTACACACGGCATTTTATTATTTACGGTAATTGAACCGCTATTTATAGTTGTTTCCAAAGTGGCAGGTTGACCCACACTTGAATTTTCAATACTTTTAGAGATAGTAAGGGCTGCCCAAACGATACCTGTCGTCAAACATATGGCGCAGATTGATGCAAACAAAATGGTTAATGCTAGACTAGCTACATTTGTGTTATGCTTTGCCACTTTCCCCCTCCTATTTTCATAACTTAATCAAAATTTTACACTAAATAATTTAAAAAGTAAAACGATTTTAAGTGTTTTTTGCAAATTTTTTAAATATTTATGATTATTTTGTGAATAAATCGCAATAATATACAAAAATGCAAGAAAATTAACCCTTTTTATCTTTTTGAGGAGCAGTATAATGTGTGTCCCTCATTATCTCATCAAATTTCTGTTGAGCTTCTGCTTTTTTTTGTGCTTTTAGTTTTTCTTCTGCATTTTTTTCGTATGCGGCTTTCTTTTCCAAGAAGTCTGCAATTTCATCATCATTATGACGGCGTTCAATAATCATACGCAATAATTGTAACGCAACTATAACAACCAAAAATACAGCAATTACTAAAATAATATTTTGTTGAATACCCAACACGAAGTAACCCATACCTGGAATTGCTAATAATTGACGTCCTTCGACAGCAGAAAAGTCGATAATATCTTTTTGGTCATACATAGGGTTAGCACCGACCATAACAATCGCACCACCACCTACACTTTCTACTTTGTGAATATACTTTTTATCGCCTTTGACGTAACTTAAATTATCGCCAACTCTTATTTCATCTATTGATTCCAAAGGTTTTACAATTACAAGACTACCTACCGAGATTTCAGGCTCCATACTATCTGTTGGTACGATACCTATTCGTAAACCGAACACCAAACCGAACGCAACAAGAAAGGCAACAACCAAAGCAAGTGTAAGCAGAATAGTATTTACAACACTAATCACAGTACCCCACGCAGAAGGTAGCACTTGACCGATTGAATAGTCATTAGTAAACTCTTGCATTTGACGTTTTTTGTAATTTCGCAACTTTAAAGTTTCTTGACTAGGTTCTTTTGCCTGGTCATATTGTTTCATAATATTGGGATTAAGGTTAGAATCTGGAGCTTTTGGGTCGTGAGAAATCTCAACAGAATCAACTTCGGGTTGCTCCTGATTTAAAATTTCTTTTCTAGTTTCATCAACTTGCTCCATATTTTTTTGCCCTAACTCCTTATTTTTATTATTTGAATCCATATAAAACTCCTATTTTTCAGGACTTCAAAATTAATTTTAGCAAAAGGCGACAAAAAACTCAAACGTTTTTAGCCTATTTTTGCAAAAATCTCATTTTATCTTATTTTGTCTAAAAATCACTAATTTTATACTTGCTGAAATTATTATATAATATATATAGGAATTGGAAATAATTGTATTAAGTTGAATATATTTGCTTGCGAAAACTAGATTGTAATGCTATAATATACTTATTACTTACTCACAAAGGAGATATTTTTATGAACATTTGGCACGACATTGAGGCAGACCGTATTAAAGCAGATGAGTTTGTCGCTGTTATTGAAATTGCAAAAGGAAGTAAAGTTAAGTACGAACTTGACAAAGAAACTGGTATGATTATGTTTGATAGACTTTTATCTACAAGTATGGTTTACCCAGCTAACTATGGATTTATTCCTCGCACTTTGGGCGGAGATGGCGACCCATTAGATGTATTAGTTATTACAACAGAGCCACTTATGCCTGGTGTATTAGTTGAAGCACGTCCTATCGGTATGATTCAAATGATAGATGATGGCGAACAAGATGAAAAGATTATTGCTGTTGCATCAAGCGACCCATTCTTAAAGAATGTAAAATCATTAGATGACTTACCACAACACACATACAACGAAATGGTACACTTCTTCTCTCGTTACAAAGAGTTGCAAAAGAAAGTTACAGAAATTAAAGGTGTTGAAGGTATGGAATCAGCACGTAAAGTAATTGAAGAAAGTTTGATTAATTACAGAGCGGAATTTGACCGTAATTAAAAAAATATAAAAAAATAGGAGCATTATGTCACAAAAGTTAAAAGACCCTAGCGGGCGACTTTTTAAACGCAATCCTGACAGGTTAGAAAATTATTCTAGCACTGGTATAATGATTGTTATGGTATTATTAATGTTAATGACTGTTGTATGGCTTTGCACACACTATGCAAAACCTATTGATGGTGCATCAATGCAACCCGGTATAAACAACTACCCTTCTCCTACGGGAGATATAGCAATAGTCGCTAACCATAGTAATTTTGACCGTGGTGATATAGTGATTCTTGATATGCAAAATACAGGT
>JAGART010000185.1 GCA_017622115.1 Clostridia bacterium | reverse complement strand
TTTACTAAAAATTAGCAAAACTATTTCCTTTTAATTATTTTGAAATTGCTTTTTTAGCAGTTTCTACAAGACTTGAAAAACTTGCAGAATCATTTACAGCCATATCAGCCAAAACTTTACGGTTAAGGTCGATATTTGCTACTTTAAGACCGTGCATAAATACACTGTATGAAATTTCGTTTTGACGGCAAGCCGCATTAATACGAGCAATCCACAAACTACGCATATCACGTTTTTTCAAACGGCGACCAATGTAAGCATAGTTACCAGAACGCATAACTTGCTCTTTTGCAGCCTTAAATTGAGTTGATTTACCACCAAAGTAACCCTTGGCTTTCTTTAAAATTTTGTTTCTTTTCTTAATTGCGTGTACACCATTTTTAATTCTCATAGTCTAATCCTCCTTACACTTCAAGGGCTCTTGCAACTTTGGCTTGGTCTGCTTTTGCAACAGTATCGCCAGCGCGCAAACGCATCTTTCTTTTACTTGATTTTTTGGTCATAATGTGGCTTCTGTTTTGGCAACCACGTTTGATAACACCATTTTTGTTCATTCTAAAACGTTTTTTAGCTGAACTTTTAGTCTTCATTTTAGGCATAATAGTTTCTCCTTCAAATTTATTTAGCAGTTTTTGGGGCAAGTATCATTGTAATTACAGAACCAGATAATGTTGGCTTTTGGTCTATTACACAATATTCTGCAAGCATTTCATAAAACTTGTTCATATTGTCAATACCAAAATGAGCAAAATTTGCCATACGACCACGCACACCTTTGATAATTACACGGACTTTATCGCCATTTTTCAAAAATTTTGCAACTTGGTTTGCCTTATAACGCATATCGTGTTCTTCAATACGCATTGATAACTCCATACCTTTGACTTCTGCAATTTTTTGTTTTTTCTTGGCATCTTTATCACGTTTTTGAGCGATAAATTTATATTTTCCGTAATCCATTATACGGCAAACGATTGGGCTTGCGTTTGGGTTTATAGCCACCAAATCCAAACCTGCTTCATCTGCTTGTGCGAGAGCATCTTTAATACTAAAAATACCTAATTGCTCGCCTTGTTCACCAAGTAAACGAACTTCCTTGGCTACAATCTGTTCATTAATTGCTAATTCCTTAATGATATTAGTCCTCCTAAAAATTATTGCACAAAGAAAGAAGTGGGCATTCCAAAACCCACTTCCATATCCAAAAAAAATCGATATTAATTACCAATCTAGGAAACCCGACTGGTGAGAAGTGAGTGCTTCTTCTTTGTAACATATGCTTATTTTAGCACAAAATACTAAAAATTGCAATAGTTTTTACCAAAATTTTTTGAATTAAATTAAAGGCAATTTCATCTATGTAATAGATTTATTCCGTCATAGATAGATTTCATTTCTCCTAGTTGCTTGTTTGGTCGTTTATATTAGTATTACTAACTTTACTAAATACTGCTATTAATTCCTCGCCATATATATCTGCCTTATTAAAACGCACACTTGCATTTGTTGAAATTACCGTGTCCATATCACTTGATTTGTACCAGCCCACAAATTCATAATCTTTCATACAAACTTTTGCAACACAAGTTATTGTGTCTGTATCGGCTAGATTTTCAAAATCATCACCGATAACATAAGCATAGCCACCCATAGTACTAGTTACTGCAAC
>JAGART010000184.1 GCA_017622115.1 Clostridia bacterium | reverse complement strand
CCCCCCCCCAGCACTTTGCTGAAAGTTGGGGATAACTTGCTATTTATTTTTAACATATTTCACCCCTATTTTTAAAGGCGAGATTATCACGTCGCTTCGCTCCTCATAATGACAATTATCTTTTAATCATTATTTTTAAGTACTCTGTCATTGCGAAGAACATTTATGTTCTGTGGCAATCTCACTGCTTTTCTTTATACTTTTAGTATATCTAAAATTTATAAATTAATCAAACAAATTTTAATACTTTTGCAAAATTTGTCATAAAATCGAAATATTCTCGTAAAATCAACTACAAATACAAAAAAGACAAGCAAAAACTCGTCTTTTTAATTAATTTATATTAGAAACAGCATCATTTTCTTCATTTTCTTTTAACAAATATTGCAAATTATCTTCCTGTGACAATTTACTTATAGAAACTTCAAAAGCAGTACGTGTTTCGCTGTGTTCGGCATCAATACGTTTTTGATATTCACGACTTTGAATTCTACCAGTTAAATATAATTTTTCGCCTACATTCATATCACTTACAAAACGAGCATTTCTACCCCACGCAATACAAGGCAAATAGTCTGACTTATTGTATGCACGATTTACAGCGAGCAACAAATCACAGATTTCTCTTTTAAAAGGGGTTGTGCGATAAATAGGCTCTTTGCAAACATAACCTTCCAACTCAATAATATTTGTATTTTGTCCCTCAACTGGCTCTACAATTTCACGAACAAAAACGGTTAGCATAAGTTTACTTTTGCCATCAACAAATTTGTTGTAACTTCTAAACTGACCATTTAATGCGAGCATAGTGCCTATTTTTAGTTCGATATCTTTAAATAATCTTTCTGAAATTGTGATTGGGATAATATCGTATTGTTCGGACAAACGATTTACTTCCAAATTAATTTCATAAAATCCCTCACCATAGACTTCGTGGCTAAATTGCGGTTCGCTAGCCACCCTTCCATACAAATAAACACGATTGTTGTTAAATTCAAAACTCATAATTTCTCTCCTAGGTTTTTTAATAATTTTTTAAGATTGTTCTGCTAATTTTTGGACACCTGCACGGTCTATAACAAAGTTATCTTTATAGACTAAATCACCAACACAGCCAACTGTATAGCCTTGCAATTTTAATCTATCCAACACTATCGGCAAAGCGTCCAAAATATGGTCGGAATTATTATGACACAAGATAATTGAACCATTATTAACTCGATTAAGAATACGAGTTGCAATTTCGCTACCACTAATACCTTTCCAGTCTAGGCTATCTACATTCCATTGAATAGTTTGAAGATTAAGGCTTTCGGCTGTTTCGATTACAGTATTGTTGTACGCACCGAAAGGAGCACGAAAGTATTTAACCTCAATACTATCATCACACGCTTTAATTTTTGAGATAGACTCCTCTAATTCTAATCGCACTTGTTCTTGACTTAACTTTGTTAAATCAGGGTGCGTATTGCTATGAGTACCTATTTCAAATCCGTTTGTGTGAATTTGCTTTACGATTTCTGGATATTTTTCACTCCAAAAACCAACCAAAAAGAAAGTAGCATTTGCATTATATTCTTTAAGTATCTCCATAATTTTTTCGGTTTTATCAGCACCCCAAGCAGCATCAAAACTAATAGCCACACGTTTTTCTTCTGTTTGGACATTATATACAGGAATTTTACGTAAGTTATCACCAAAAAAGACTGCCGCCATAGCGTTTTCACCTAATGGAACAGATAAAACTCCACACAATAGAACACTGCAAAAAGCCAACCAAAGTACGGAACGTTTCAGAATTACGAATCTCATAATTTCCTCACAATTTTAGTTTAGCAAAAATAAAAAAATTTCTCTCCTAAATCAAATGTCTATATGTTTTCAAATTTGAGTTATTTTGGCGGAGAATGTCAAAAATCTATTTCGCTTAATAATATAGATATTCTTTTATATAAAAATTTATAACAAAAAAAGAAAATGACTTTTAAATCATTTTCCTTAAATTCTATTTAATATTTTTATAACCAGTCAATACTTTATCTACATTTTTAAGTGGATTACCTTTCTTTTCCCTAGGAATAATAGCTACTTTTTCAGAGTTTACTCCAACGCTTTCTGCATTTGTTACAAGCACAAGTTCAGCAGGTTCTTTTACGCAAGTTGTAAATACAACTCTATCGCCACTATTTAACAAAATTAATCTAACACCCTTTCTATAACGAGGGAATTTCATAATTTGAGCCAAAATTACACGTTTTGCAACACCATTTTGGGTAATTACAACGACTTCGCCCTCATCACTTGTGAGTCCTGCGGAAATTAGTGTATCACCATCATAAAGGCTGATACCTCGCACACCACCAGAAACCCTACCTTGTACAGGAATATCATCTTTTGTAGCAAAAAGCACTTGACCCATAGCAGTTGTGTAAAGCATATCGTGTCCTTCGACATCAAACTCAACACCGATTAATTCATCATCTTCACGCACTTTTACTGCTTGAATATAACTTTTTACTGTATTGTATTCACTGAAATTTGTTTTCTTTACAAAACCCAAACGAGTAAAGAACAATAAATTTCGTTCTTCTTTTTCGTTAAATTCCGCAGGAATAAAACCAACAATCTTTTCGTTTACAGATAATTCCATAAAGAATTCGTGTGGGTCTGTACCTTTTTCACGATACTTGCAAGTTTTTAAATCAGAAACATTAAATCTAATAGAGTAACCCAAACTTGTAATCGCTAAAATATCGCTATCACTTTTAACGTGCAAGATTTGAGTATGTACTTGTGCAAGTGAATTTCCGTTTTTATAATCTTTATTTGCATTTGCAAAAGTTTTTGCGTCCATATATTTGATATTACCTTGTGCAGTTAATCCCAAAACCATAGGCACAGCAACATCAACTTTTACAGTTTCGATTTCTACAACTTCATCTACGCCCAAAATTTGAGTACGTCTTGGATTTTTATATTTGCGTTTAATTTCGAGAATTTCTTCCTTAACAATTTGAAGTTGCATAGTTTTACTTTTAACAATAGCAGTTAATTTTTCGATTAAAAGTTTAAGTTGTTTAAGTTCATCTGTTATTTTATTAACTTCAAGACTTGTAAGTCTAGCAAGACGCATATCAAGGATTGCTTGTGCTTGTCTTTCTGAAAGAATAAATTTTTCTTTCAATTTCATTTTAGCATCTGCTGGCGAAACTGCTTTTTTAATAATTTTGATTACTTCATCTATATTTTTAATCGCAATCAAAAGACCTTCTAAAATGTGGCTACGTTCTTTGGCAACTTCCAAATCATATTTACTACGGCGATAAATGATTTCACGTTGATACTCTACATAATATGAAATAATATCCAACAAGCCTAACGTTCTAGGTTTACCGCCAGCAATCGCAACCATATTTATTGCAAAACTACAACGCATATCTGTTGATTTTAACAAATTTTCTAAAACAGCATTTAAATTGCCATCTTTTTTAATAGTAATGACAGCACGCATACCATCACGGTCTGATTCATCACGAACTTCGGCAATATCGTTTAAAACGCCCTCTTTTTCTTCACTTAAAGCGGCGATATTTTGCAACAATTTAGATTTATTAACTTGATAAGGCAATTCAGTAATAACGATATTCTTTTTATCATTTTTACCTTCCTCAATATGATATTTAGCAGTCATAATGACTTTACCTTTACCAGTTTCATACGCCTTTTCAAGTTCTTCAATAGTCATAGTAGCACCAGTTGGGAAGTCTGGTCCTTTGATGTGTTTCATCATTTGCTTTAATTTAATATTAGGATTATCAATATAAGCAACAACACCATCAATTACTTCGGCTAAATTGTGTGGCGGAATATTTGTAGCAAGACCAACCGCAATACCACTAGAACCATTAACCAACAAATTTGGAAAACGACCTGGTAGCATATCAGGTTCTTTTATTGTATCATCAAAGTTTAAACTCCACTTAACAGTATCTTTTTCCAAATCACGTAAAAGTTCCAAAGCGAGCGGAGCAAGTTTTGCTTCTGTATAACGCATAGCAGCAGCACTATCACCATCATTACTACCAAAGTTTCCATGACCGTGAACTAAAATCTCACGCATATTATGAGGTTGTGCCATACGCACCATAGCATCATAAACAGATGAATCACCGTGCGGGTGAAATTTACCCAAACAATCACCTACAATACGAGCAGACTTTTTAAAAGGTTTGTCAGGCTCTAAACCCAACAACATCATATCATATAAAATCCTACGCTGAACAGGTTTTAAACCGTCCTCGACACGAGGCAATGCTCTATCTAAAATTACACATTCACTATAAGGAATCATACTAATATGCAAAACTTCATCTAATGGACGCTCGATAATTGCTCCACTTGATGCTTGACTTTTTTTGCCTGTATTAGATTTCTTTACTTCTTTACTCAATTTTTAATCTCCTAATTTTCCTGCTTTGCTTCAAATGTTTCTTCTCTATTAAAGTTTGCGTGTTCGCTAATATAACGTTTACGAGCCTCGATATTGTCCCCCATAAGAGTAGTTATCATAAGTTCTGCATTAGCAACATCATCGAGCGTTACACGCATAAGTGAACGTTTGCTAGGATCCATAGTTGTATCCCAAAGTTGGTCAGGGTTCATTTCACCCAAACCTTTATAACGTTGAATAGCATAACCTTTACCTATTCTTTCAATCGCTTCTGGTAATTCTGCATCACTATAAACATACTCAATATTATCACGTTTAGACACTTTATAAAGTGGAGGCAAACCGATATATAAATGTCCGTTTAAGATTAACTCTCTCATATAACGGAAGAAGAACGTAATTAAAATCGCTCTAATGTGAGCACCATCTTGGTCGGCATCACTTAAAATAATAACTTTGTGATATTTTAAACTACCTAAATTAAAGTCCTCACCTATACCAGTACCCAACGCACTAATAATTGTCCTAATTTCTTCATTAGCCAAAATTTGAGCAAGGCGTTTTTTCTCTGCATTTAAAGGTTTACCACGAAGTGCCAAAATCGCCTGAAAGCCTCTATCACGGGCTTGTTTTGCACTACCACCCGCACTTTCACCCTCAACGATAAACAACTCGTTTAACTCTGCCTTTTTACCGCTACAACTACTCAATTTACCTATTAAGTTACTATTTTCGATACTATGTTTTGCACGAGTAATTTCTTTTGCCTTACGAGCAGCCTCTCTAACTTTTGCCGCTTGTTTTGCTTTGTTTATAGCGAGTTCTAAAATGTTTTTATTTGAACTTTGTTCAAAAAACTCCATAAGTTTTTTGTAACTTAAACTTTCCACTTCTGGCTTAATTTCTGTATTACCTAATTTAGTTTTAGTTTGTCCCTCAAACTGCACATTACGCATTTTAATAGCAAGTACTATTGTAAGTCCCTCACGGAAGTCCTCACCAATAAAAGCACCATCTTTATCTTTGATTAAGCCTGCTTTTTTACCCATATCAGTTAATGCGTGAGTTAAAGCATTTTTAAGACCTGTTTCGTGAGTACCGCCCTCGCTAGTAGGGATATTGTTTACATAACTAAATACATTTTCTGTATAGTTGTTAGTGTATTGCAAAGCACATTCGAGTTGTACTAAATCACTCTTTGCTTCAAAGTGAATAGGTTTTGAATGCTCTACTGTTTTATTTTCATTTAAGTACTTAACAAAGTCAGACAAACCGCCCGCATACTTAAATGTTTGCTTAAACGCCTCACCATTATTCAAACGGCGTTCATCAATCAATTCAATTTTAATACCCTTGTTTAAAAAGGCAATTTCACGCAAACGTTTAGACACAACTTCTAAATCAAAAGTGATATCTTCAAACACTCTATCATCTGGGAAGAAACGCACCAAAGTACCTTGCAATTTTGTCTTGCCCACTTTTTTTAATGGAGCGACAGGCACACCACTTTTGATATTTTTGCCACTACCTTTGCTTTCAAATTGCATTTCATACTCATAGCCCTCACGATAAACTGTAACAGTTAGCCAACGAGATAACGCATTTGCAACAGAAGCACCTACACCGTGCAAACCACCCGAAAAGTTGTAGTTATCGCTCTCAAATTTACCCCCTGCGTGAAGTTGAGTAAATACAACTTCTACACCACTAACTTTCTTTTGAGGGTGAATATCAACAGGAATACCACGACCGTTATCCTCAACTTGGGCACTGCCGTCTTCGTGCAATGTAACAGTAATTGTATCACCATAACCATTTGCAATTTCATCTACACTATTGTCAACTATTTCCCATAACAAGTGATGTAAACCTTTTGAACCTGTTGTACCGATATACATACCTGGTCGCATACGTACAGCATCAAGTCCCTCTAATATAACTATATCTTTTGAATCATACTGTTTAGACAAAATACTTCTCCTTAATAACTTTTACTATATTTTAGCACAAATTTTTGAAAATAAAAAACTAATTTGATTTAATTTTAGAAATTTTTTTAATATTTTTGCCAAAAACCGCATAAAATAAGCCAAAACAAAGCAAACTAACAATAAAAAAGGTAAAAATAAAATGTCTGTAATAGTTTTAACTGGTGGTGGCACAGCAGGACACGTAACACCAAATTTAGCCCTTATACCTATGCTAAAAAAGCATTTTGATACTATAATTTATATAGGAAGTGAAACAGGACCAGAAAAGCAACTTGTAGCACAATTCCCCGAAGTTCAGTTTTACCCAATCACAACTGTAAAATTAATACGAAGTTTAAGTCCTAAAAATTTGCTTATTCCTTTTAAGTTATTTAAAGGCAAAAATCAAGCGAAGCAACTACTTTTAAAGATTAAGCCTGATGTTATTTTTAGCAAAGGTGGATTTGTTTCTGTACCTGTAACAATGGCTGGCAAAAGTTTAAAAATACCTATGCTTGCTCACGAAAGCGATTATACATTAGGGCTTGCAAATAAACTAACCAAAAACAATTATAATGTAATTTGCACCACATTTAAAGACACAGCCGAAACTTTAAAAAACGGCTTGTATGTTGGCTCGCCTTTTAAAAAACCCGAAGTAACTCCGCAAGAAAAAGCACGCATTCGCCAACAACTAAATTTAAGTACAACCAAACCTATTTGTTTAGTTATGGGAGGCAGTCAAGGAGCAACCGCTATAAATGATATAATTTTAAAAAATTTAGATTATATATTAAGAACTCATCAAGTTGTCCACTTAACAGGAAAAGGAAAAATATCTAACATAAAAAAAGAAGGCTATCACGCCATTGAATTTTTTTCAAATATGCCTGCCCTACTTTCTCTTTGTGATATAGCCATTACACGTGGTGGCTCAAACGCAATCTTTGAATTGTTAAGTTTTCAAATACCTATGTTAATAATACCATTAGCAAAAAGCAGTCGTGGCGACCAAGTGCAAAATGCTAAATACTTTACTCAAAAAGGCTATGCACTAATGCTTTTAGAACAAAACTTAACAAATGAAACATTTAAACAAAAATTTAAAGAATTAATAAAAACTGCCCCAACAATGCGAGCCAGCACAAAACACGCTGTACCAAATGACACTTTGGAGAAGATTTGTAGTTTGATAATTAAATATAAAAGTTAGTTTAAATTTTTTTCATATTTTATTATTTTATCAAAAATATCATCAAAATCTAAAAATTCAATAAAATCATCATCTATACCAACAATTAATCCCTCAATTCTTAATGCTATATAAGCACATATTTTAGCAGCATTATAGTCTTCTATCATATTATATGCTTGAGCCATATTCACATAAAATATGCTACTTCGCAAATTATAAGGATATAAATGTTTATAATATTTACCTATTTTAACAGCAACTTTAGGTTCATTTGTTAATCTATATGATGCTATCAATAAAGGTAATACTAATATTCCAAAGTCCTCAAAACAACCATATAATTCCATACCCTCGCCCGCTATATCTTTTACGATATCATACTTTTTCGCTTTATAAACTCTAACTATAAAATTTTTCAAATCTTCTTTTGTCATTGTAGATATATCATAAAAATCATTTTCAAATTGTATTTTTTGTAAATTTAACATAAAATTTCTTTCCTCAAATAAAATTTTTGTAATTATATAAGTAGAATTCTACTTTGTCAAGTTTTTTAAGTAAAAAACTACTATAATCGTGATATGAGTAAAATATTTTCAGAAAGATTAAAATATTTGCGAGATGAAAAAGGCTTATCTCAAAGTGCACTCGCAAAAGAAATAGGTGCAAGCCAAAAAGCAATCGATTTTTGGGAAAAAGGTATAAACGAACCAAAAATCGTATATGTTACAAATATTTGTAAGTTCTTTGATGTTAGTCCTAATTGGATTTTAGGTTTTGAAGATTAAAAAAACTTCTTTTGCAAGAAGTTTTTTATTTTTTTCCATTTTTTTACAATTTATCGAACAAATGTTTGACAAAGCATTTTTGCTGTGTTATAATGCTCTCAAATTATTGGAGGTAATTTATGCAATTATATATTATGATGGGTGTATTGCTCGCTTTAATGCAAAATGGCAAAATGACTGCTAGCCAACTTGCTCATAAATTTGAAGTCAGCACACGCTCTATTTATAGATATGTCGATAGTTTAAGTTTAAATGGTGTACCTATCGCCACTGATTTAGGTCGTTATGGTGGAATTTATCTAACCGAGCAATTTAATCTTGAAAATATTTTTTTTACCAAACAAGAATTACTCAAAATGCAAGATAGTTTAAAAAATAAGCAAGGTGCGGACATTCAAGCAATTCAACAAAAACTTGATTATTTAATTATGCATAATTATTAGAGTATTTGTATAATTATTTATACTCTATTTTTTCTATGTCATTTAAGCAAGATAAAACATCACTATTAAATTTATATAGTTGATTTTGTTTTTGTTTGTGCGAAAGTATTGCGTGTTTTATTAATAAGTTTAAAATTTGAGCAAAACTCAACCCCTGCTCTTTCCATAGATAAAAAGCAAAACTACCTGGGATTGTGTTAATTTCATTGACAAAAACTTTGTTTTCTGTTAAAAAACAATCTATGCGAATTAAACCAGATAAATCAAACTTTTCATAAATTTGAGTAGCATAGTTTACAATTTTATCTATTGCTTTTAAAGGTATTTGGGCAGGAACTATTCTTTTTATATTTTCTTTATTTTTATATTTGTCATTAAAATCGTAAAGTTTAGAGTTAAGTTTAATTTCTTCTATTGATGAAATATGTATCTTGTTATTTTCCTTAAACAATGCAATATTTAATTCTTTAAAGTCTTGCAAACATTCTTCTATAATTATTTTATCATCAAACAAAAAAGCGTGATTAACAGCAGAACTTAATTCTTTTTCTTCTAAAACTTTTGTAACACCTATACTACTACCACAGCGAGCAGGCTTTACGATTAGCGGAAAATTTAAACTTCCAACTATTTGTTTTAATGACTTCGGCTCATTTTGTTTATTAAAACTAATAAATTTAGGTGTATTTATATTAAGACTTTTTAAAAGTAATTTAGTAATAACTTTATCCATACAAAGACTACTACCCAAAACATTTGGGCTGGTATAAGGAATATTTGAAATTTCCAAAACACCTTGTACCGCTCCGCCCTCATACATTCCACCGTGCAAAGCCAACACAGCACAATCTATATTAATTTTTTTATAGCCAAACGTAGATTTTACGCAAAGGTTGGGTTGATTAAATTCAAAATAGCAAAATTTACCTTTTGGCTCTTGTGTATAACTTTTTGCCTGTTTTAAATGTTCACCTGTCCACCAATTCCCCAAAGTATCAATATAAATAGGCACAACATTATATTTTAAACTTAAATTTTTAATAACACTTAAACCTGTAATAATAGAAATATCGTGCTCAACTGTTTTTCCACCAAAAATAACTGCAATATTTTGCATACACTCTCTCCTAAATTTTAAGTAGTGTATGAAACAAAATTATAAATTGTTAAAAAAACACTCTTGTTTAAAGAGTGTTCTTTTTTTTAAATATAGTTATCTGGTAAATCGTTTTCCCAAAGAATAACATCATTAGGAAGCAAAATATCTTTTAACATAGTTTGAGTAGCCAAAAGGCTTTCTGCTTCATAAATTTTTGAACTATCAAAATCGTTATCTAAAAGTCCTTGTTTGATTGATGCTAAATGTGTTTTATTTACGATTACAACAATATCAGCCACTTTGCTTATTCTTGCACCAAAATTGTAGTTTTCTAGTCTTTCGATAGTACCTAGTTCAACCAACCCCGGAGTAATCACGATTTTTCTACGTTCTTTAAACATAGATAGGACTTCCAAAGCACGTTTACTACCATCAATACTAGAATTGTAAGTATCATCTAAAATTGTGATATTATTTTCTGCATTAATGAGTTGCAAACGGTGCTCTACTGGCACAATACGAGCAATTCCTTTTAAGATTTCGTCATCTGTTAAGTTTAATTGCACTGCCAAACCAACACATAACAACATATTAGAAATATTGTGCAAACCTAAAAGTTTTGTACTACAATCATAAGTTTTTTTATTGAAATGCAATTTAAAAGTTGTGCCTTTATCTGTGGTATTTATTTCGCTAGCAAAAACATCAGCAGAACTATCTACAAGCGAAACTTTTATTTTTTTGCACGGACTTGCATTTGCGATTTCTCGTACAAACTCATTGTCCATATCAAAGACACAAACTCCATTTTTACCTAAATAAACTGGAAGTTCTGCTTTTGTCTTTTTTACATTTTCGACATTTGCAAAAGTAGCAATGTGTTGAGCACCTACTGCAGTCAAAATACCATATTGAGGTTTTACCAACTCGCACAATTCTTTTATATCTCCCATTTGCCTTGCACCCATTTCGGCGACAAAAACTTGCGCACCTAAATCAAGATTTTGCAAAACTGTGCGAGTAATGCCCATAGGCGTATTAAAGTTAAATGGAGTTGCACAAGTATTATATTTTTCAGAAAGAATTGTAGCTAAAAAGTTTTTTGTACTTGTTTTACCGAAACTTCCAGTAATACCTATTTTAATTAAATCTGGGAACAACTCTAATTTTTTACGTGCTTTTTTAAGATAATTGTTGCTTATAAGTTTTTCCATAGGCTTTAAGCAAATATGCACAAACGGAACTAAACAAGGTAAGAAAAGCGGTGTTAGAGCAAGTCCCATAAAACTATAATATGGAATAAACATTTCAGACACAAACAACAATCCAAATGTTAAAACAAAGCCCAAAACCCACAACAAAATCATTGCTCTATTCATACGATTTGTCATTTTTAGAGGTGTTTTTTGCGGAGTGTCATATACATTTGCAAAATAAACAGCACTAAACAACACATAAAAGAGCAAGCCTATATATGCAAGATATTCATTATATGGATACAAAATAACATCAGTAACAACAAAGAATGCAGAACTCAACACAGTAACCATTGCTAGTCTGCCTACATACACACCGCCTGATGTTTTGAGCCAATCAAAATAGCCACGTGTATGATAACCAGACAACTGAATTATTTGTAAAAATTTGTAACCTGCAAAACACAATATAAATGCATTTATAAACGAAATAATTAATAACAGATAAAAATGCCAATTAGAAAAATCTAATAAATCAAACATTTTGTTCTCCTTCTAGTAAAAAGTTGTAAGTTGCTTTTAAAAACTGGTGTGGGTTATACAAAAACACAAAGTGAGCACCACTTAAAATTTCTAGTTTTGAATTTTTTATAATTCTGTGTAATTTGCGAGCCATATAAATAGGTGTTTCTTTATCACTTTTGCCCCAAAGTATCAAAGTAGGCTTATTTATTTTTTTAGCAAACTCGCTTAAATCTTGATTAACGACATTGACAAATACTTTTCGCATTTCTTGATTAAGTGCCAAATAATCTTTCGAGCCGAATTTTAATAAATCACTTGCTGGCTTTTTACCTAATTGAACTTGTTTTTTTGCCCGTTTATATTTTAAGATTTTAATTCTTTTTGATAAATTTATTTTAGGTTTTAATCCAGCACTATCAACTAAAATTATTTTATTTACAAGTAAGTGTTGAGCCAAAATTAAACTTACACGCCCTCCAAAACTATGGCCAACTAAAACTACTGGCTCTTTAATCACACAATCTATAAACTTACTAATATCTTGTGCATAATCAAAAATTGTTGCATTTTGTTTTGGTGGTTCACTTGCTCCAAAACCTTTAAAGTCTATTGCAAAAACTTTAAAGTCTTGCGACAATTCTCTATTAATTTGAGCAAAGCAATTAATGCTTGCCCCCCAGCCGTGCAACAATAAAATTGCTTTGCCTTGACCTGAAACTTCATAATTCATTCCTTGAAATTTTGGCATAACTTTTACCTTTTTTAAATAAGTTATGCTAAATAAATGAATTTTGCCATTACAAGTCTAATTTCATAATAATTGCATCTTGTCCAACTTCGTAATAATCTGCTCTACGACCTACTTCCTTAAATCCAGCCTTTTGATAAAGAGATAATGCAGGATAGTTTTCATTATTAACTTCCAAGAAAATAGATTTTATCCCTTCTGCTCTTAATCTTGCAACAAGGCACTCTAAAAGTTTTTGACCTAGTCCCATAAGTCTTGCCTTTTTTAATACAATCACACGTAAGATTTCTGCTTCATCAGGCAAACGCATTATCGAAATTAACCCCAAAACTTCATCAGTAGTTTTGATTAAAAAACATTCATAATTAGGGTTATCAAAACTTTGATTTATACTAATCTCACTCCAAGGCAAATCCCAGTCATCATCTTGATTTTCTAACTTTAAAATTTCAGTTAAATCTTGTTTTGTAGCCTTTACAAATTCTAAATCTTTTGCATTTTGCTCTGCCTGACTAACTCGCAAGTAAAGAGGAGTTACTTCCACAGAATTAGTAAATTGAGATAGTGCAATTTTTGCCTTTGTCGCATTAATTAAACTACTCAATTCAAAATCTTGACTTTGACTCAACAAATCAGCAAAACTTTGGCTTTTTTCTTCATTGTGATTGTATATTAAATCAACATTATCACTAAAATTACTATGCAAAAATCCTGTAAAATGTTTAATTTTATCTAGTCTAGGTTGCGTTTTGGGCGATAAGTATTTTACACCGTTTTTACTTAAACTTTCAAACACTTGATTATAAACTAAACCCGCCCCCGCATTAATAACAGAAACAATAGGTTTATCTGCATTCAATCTACTATAAGCAAGTAATTCCAAACTATTAATGGCAACAACAGGTTTGTTTAAAGCAAAAGCAAATCCTTTAATCACACTTAAACCAATGCGAATACCTGTAAACGACCCCGGACCAACAACGCAAGAAAAAACATCAAAATCATTTAAGTTAAAACCATTTTCATTTAAAGCCTTATCAAGCAAAGGGAATAAGTTTTCGCTATGACGACTAAATTCTAATTTTGCAGTTTTTTCTACTCCATTAACACACATAGCAATTAATGTAGATTTACTTGCTGTACATATTGCTAAAAAATTCATTTTGCCTCCGTAATTATAAATTTGCGTTCAGTTTCCCCAACGGACAAAATTTCAATAGTCAAATGAGCCTCTGGCATTAGACCAGCAATTTTTTCTGGCCATTCCACAAAGCAAACACCATTGCCAGCACGCAAAATTTCATCTAAACCACTCTCTATCGCTTCAACAGGACTTTTTAGCCTATACATATCAAAATGATAAACAGCAATTCTTCCCAT
>JAGART010000183.1 GCA_017622115.1 Clostridia bacterium | reverse complement strand
TTCAAACAAATATGTATTTACAACTTTTTCATCTGTAACCACATTTGTATTTACAAGAGTGATATACTTTGACGCTTCTACACTATCTATTGCCTCATTATCTTTTTTAACTTTTAAGTCTTGAATTGTAATAGTTGCAGTATTGTCTGTTTCTACAATAAAATCAACACTACTATTACCACCACTTGGTGTAGAGGCTTCTTTTTTGTAGTAACTTACATTTGTGATACCATTATAAACTTTTACATCAAATTTTTGTGCTAAATCATAGAATACATATTGATATGTTGTACCACCAAAATTCACTTCAATAAATGGAGCAACACCCACCTCAAAAGCATCACTTGATGCTTCACGACCTACAATAATAGTAGGATTACTATCTGCAACAGCGAATATTTGAGAGCCTACATAGTTTAAACCTACGAAATCTATATATTGTTTTTCTGCAACAGAATAAACAATACCTCTGTTTCCGATATATTCTACATCATTCTTTTGTACAAATTGAGGGTACAAAGAATAACCTAAACCGTTATCTTTTTTAACATACAAAGTATCATCAATAATTGAATTATCTTCACTTGTTAAAATATCAAAACTATCAAAACCGCCGATAACGTTAATTACTATTTCTTCTACTACATTTACATTGAGAAGTGAACGGAATGTAAGAGTAACAATACCTGTTTTCTTAAATACAAGATAAGCACCGATTAAGTTTTGGCTAGATTGTACAACTTCTACGATATTAAAGTCGCTAGAAGTAACCGAAATTTGCCATTTTTCTGGCGAAATATTTGGAGCAACAGCAATATCAAACATACCAGTAATTGTATCATTATTAAACAAAGGAATTACCTTTTGACTAGTTGAAGTATCAGTACTGATATTATCTAAAACAACCACTGAACCAACTTTTGCTACACTAGACACAGTGTATTCAAAGTCAAAATATGTAGGCAAGATATTGTTTGTTTCTTTGTATTCTAATGGAGTAACTTGAATTGAGTTAAGTGATTGATTAAACAACCAACTGCCATCTTTATCAAATAAAATTGGCAAGTTATCATTTACGCCTTGAAGTGTCTCTTCATAAGCAACCCATTCTTGTTTTGTATCATCACTTTGTTTTGAGAAGCCCCAACCTACTTCTTGATAAATGTTTTGAGTTAAAGATAATTTTAATTTATCAAGTGTTGCTTGAATAGTCCCATCTGCATTTGTTGTAGGATTTGGTGTAACTGAATTTACAAGATAGAATGAAGAAGCAATAGTAGTGTTATTTACATTTGTACCTACAAAATTATACAAAGCATTTTCGCCTGTGCCATCAAAAATTCTAATATATTCAACAGCATAACAGTTTGCAATCATTTGTGCTGTACTGCCAGTAAACTCACCAGCGAACTCACCTATTTGAGCAATATTTGTATTTTGTGTATAAATTTCACCTATTGCAAAACTACTATATACTTGATTAATAGGACTAGACATAATTAAGTTTCCAACAAATCCACCTATTAAACCAGCAGAAGACGTTTGTTGTAATTTGTTTCTAGCAAAACTATTAATAATTACAGCATCAGTACTTATACCAACTAAACCGCCGACATTATCTTCACCGAGTACATCACCATAATATAACAAGTTATCTACAACTTCATCTTTTGCAACTAAACTTCTAGTAATATAACTTATAGCATAAGAATATTGAATTGAACCATTATTTTGACCTACAAGACCACCTACATTTTGTTTACCTTGTACACCAACCAAATTATAAGCATTAGTTTCATTAGCGATATCATAATTTTCTGCTTTACTATATCTTACAGCACCATTATTAACACCGATTAAACCACCTACATTATTTTGTGCATTTACACGAACGCTTGCAAGGTTTCTGTATTCTTGCTCTACAAAATCACCCAAAATAATATTATTAACACCTACAAAACCGCCGACATTATTAAAGTTTGGAGCATTAATAATTCCGTTTACTTGCATAGATTTAATAATACCATTTACATCTGTTGAACCATTGTTGTATTTATTAGCCACACCAACAAGTCCACCGATTGAGTCATTATTAAGGTTTGTTGAACGATTAACTATAAATTTAACATTGTTGATTAAATCTACATTTTGACCTAACACAGCACCGCTAAATAAACCAAATGCACCACCAGCCACCAAAGAAGTTGTATCACTTAAATTAAAGTTTGTAGCAATATTTGTACGTACATTTGTGGCAGAACCAGCAATACTACCAGCAATCGCACCAAAAGTAATATTTTGATTTGTAGTTGAAGTTGTTTTAATAGTTAAACTTGAATTATTGTAATTAGCAAAGTTTACAAAAACATTATCTAAATCACAATTAATACTACCAGCAAGCAAACCTACAAAAGCATTTTCACCAGCATTAGTCAAATCTATTAAAGTATTTGTAAAGTAAAAGTCAAGGTTATTTACACCTGTTGCCATATCACTTGGAGCAATTTTAGCAAACAATCCACCATAAGAATTTACATCTTCACTTACAATATCTATACTTGGCGAAATATTCAAAATTGCAAATTTAGTTTTTGATGTTTCGTAATTATAAGAACTAATACTTCCGCTAAACACACCACCAAATTGTTTACCCAAAGGCAAGTAATCTTGATAATTTGATAAATCGATACTTTGCATTACTACATAATTTTTAGTTAAGGCAACAGCACTATTACCTATTGCAATAAATTCTTCTGCATCGTAAATAGAATATGGGTTTGCTTCACCATCTTCTACAATAACTAAAATATCAACGTGCAAAATTGTAGATAAATCAATATCAGGGCTAACTATAGCATCAAGCGGATATATTCTTAATACTGCTCTACCAGATTTACCCTCTATTGCTTTTATAATATTTGGATTTGTTTCATCAAGTGAAATTATAGCATCTTCATCAGTTGCTTCAACTAATTCATCTTCACCATTTATATTATAAATCTTATAACCTAAATCGCTATTATATACATTTTTAGGGTTAATCTTTGTATATAACTCATATTGAGTACGATTTTTTGCACCCAAATCATTAAGTCTTACACCCTCTGCACTATTATAATTTGTAACTTCGATAGAAGAAACAACAACAGGATTTATAATAGTTACCTTACAAGTAAGAGTGTATGACTTGTTGTATTC
The DNA here is from genome assembly GCA_017622115.1 of Clostridia bacterium. Classification (GTDB taxonomy): domain Bacteria; phylum Bacillota; class Clostridia; order Christensenellales; family UBA1242; genus UBA7867. The sequence goes on along the minus strand of JAGART010000183.1, from coordinate 3,285 downwards.
TGTTAATCTACCATACAAGTAAACAACATAACTACTAGCAGTATCTAATTCACTTAAATTTGCTGTTAATGAAATTACACCATAATCATTAATAGACATATAAAGTTTGTTTTCATCTGATACAGACCAGTCAATTTCTCCACCTTTTACAAAATAAGTAGCATCTATATCGTGATAAACACTTACAGAAGTAGTTGCCAAATCTTGTTGAGTGTAATTTAAATGATTAGGATTATACAATACTTTATCAATAGTAGTTTGTCTTGATGAATCTTGCCAGTAAAGATTATTAATAGGTTTATAAACAGTAACTAAAATTGTACGACTACTTGATACAACAGACCACATACCATTTGATTCACGATAGAAAGTAAAGTTTACAGTAATAGTAATAGGTTGGTCGATTTCTGTTGCTTTAATAGCAGTAAGAGTAAATGAGTTTTGTTCGTTTAATGTTGATAATGAGATATAAGTATTTGTTTGGTCGCTAGAACGAGGATTTAATATTTCAAAACTATCAACACTAATTTTAGCAGGATTTACAATACAAGAAATATCAATAGCACTATTTTGCTTAATTGTAAACTTTGTTACACCTTTGTCCGCAAGATTGTCATATTCATTTACAAAGTCATCTTCTTGCCATTCTTGTTCTGCTATATTATCGACAGAATGTGCTTTTGGCATAGACAAATAAAATTCTGTTGGCAAAGCTTTTACTTGCACATCTATCATACAGTAAGCACCACTTTCTGCCCTAACAATAATTGAAGTTGTCCCCTCTTTTAAACCAGTAAGCAAGTATTCATAATTTCCCTCATCAGTAATCTCTACAACATCAAGATATGTCATTTCCATAGTAAATCTTGGAGAACCAACATTAGGAATACCCAAAGTTGTTTCATAATTTAACACAAAACTTGAAGTTGTGTTTACACCCAAAGTAATAGCAGTAGATGTAGGGTTAATTGCAGTTACACCTGTTTCAATCGTAAATGTGATTTGATTTGTTGCAACAGGCAAACTTTCATCAAAAGTATTTGCACGGAATTCAAGTACAAAATTATCTTCTATTCTACTTGTTTCACTTAAAGAAATATACAAAATATTGTCATCAAGCAAAGAACTATTTAAGTTTGGTTCACTAGAAACTGGTTGCCCCCAAACATAAGGAATATTATTAACATAAATTTGTACATCATCACAACTTACGTCTGTATATTCTTGTCCATCAATTTGAGTTATAGCAAGGACAACATCACTATTAACCGCCCCCGCAGAAACCTTGAAATGAACCTCTGCACCCAAAATACCATTTGTGTATTTGTCTTGAACTACCATATTTGCAGGCTTGCTTGTTTCTGGCACTGTTAGATTTGAAACATAAATATCAGTTACAATTCTTACAACTGTTACATCAAAATCTTTTGAATATGTCTTGTAAACCACACCTGTAACAATATCTTTAATTTCAGCAGACACTGTTACATTAGTTGTACCACTATCACCCACCGCAACATTATATAAACCATTCTCATTTGGCTCACCCAAAATCAAGATATCACTATCAGCAGTGGCAATAGATGTATATAAAACTTGTTCAAGAGAATTTACATAAGCAGATAATTGAAATGTATTAGCAGTTAATTCAATAGGGTTAATTACGGCTTTTACTTCTTCTACAGTATTTCCATCTTGCATTAACTTAATATCATCAGTCAAGATATCTTTGTAAATCATTACATACACAGGAGTACTAATACCATTATGCATAGAAGCTACTAATTGTACAATTCCACAATCTGCTTCTGCTGTTGTATGTAAAACATTATTTTCAATAGTTACACCACTAGGAATAGATGTACCATACGCATCATTCCAAAGAGGGTCATCAGTTTGCATGAAACTAAATGTAGCAACGTTTGGATATATTTTTGTTGGTTCACCATTTACTTCAAAATTTATTAGGGTATTTGTATTTAATTCTAAACTATTTCCTACACTTATGCTTGGTTTTTCGCTAGCATTAAAAGTCATTTTTGTCGCATCACGAAATACTTTTACAACTATATCTTCACTTACAACTTTTCCATATTCATTAGACACGACACGCAAAATTGTTTCACCAGCATTTTGAGCAGTTAACTTAATAGTACTTACATTATCTTTTAAAGAAACAACCTCTGCGTCAACTATTGAACGGTCAGCATACCAAAAATCTACGGATTTTAGCATTTCTTCTGTTGCACCTTCAATAGTAGCCGTGATTAACGTAGAATTATTAGACTGATTTGTTTCAGGAGAAGCAAAACTATCCTCTACATTGTCAGGACTTGCATTATCATCTATACGTAAAGAAATTTGCGTTTCACTTACTGATACTTTTAAGTTAGCATAAATATCCCCACAGCCAGCAAAACCAAAGCCAACAGCAATAGTAGTGATACACATTAATAGAACTGCAAAAAACTTATATTTCATACCCTTTAATTTCCTTGTTTTTTATTTTGTGCTAATTTTTCACATTTATTTACATTTTGCCCAAAAATTCTCTAAAAATTATATTAAAAAATGGCATAAAAAGTCAAACAAAAACGGGTGTTATAACTAATTTTTTAAGAAATATCTAATAATATCGAAAAAGATTAAAAAAATGAATAATTTGTCTTAATTTGCTTGCTTTAAAAATTTATAAAAGTTATAATTTTATTAATCTTAAAAAATGGAGAAATGATATGGTAAATGATAAAATCTTGTACGAATTAGATGAAAATTTCGGCAACTGGTGGGAATGTGGTTTTACTGCACCTACTATGAGTAAAGAACTCTACCCTTATACTAGTATGTTTAGCCCGATAAAAGTAAATAAGTTGACTATTAAAAACCGACTAGTTATGGGACCTATGGGTAATATTGATATGGCAGAAGAAACTGGTCGCCCAAATCAAAAGATGATTAGTTATTTTGCAGAACGTGCACGTGGTGGCGTTGGCTTAATTACTACAGGTTTAGTGCCAGTTTGCCACGGAATAGACCACACTGTTACAGAACTCGGTGATTTAAGTTACTTCCCTAGAATTGACCGTTCACGTACTGTTTATTCTGGTTGGAGAGAAGTTGCAGCAGGTGTACACGCACACGGGGCGCACATATTTATTCAACTTTCTGCTGGACTTGGTCGTGTAGGCAACCCTCAATGTTTGTTGACAAAGTTTAAGTTGCCATCTAGTGCCTCAAACAATCCAAACTTTTACATTCCACAAATACCTAGTGTACGTATTTCAG
>JAGART010000182.1 GCA_017622115.1 Clostridia bacterium | reverse complement strand
GTTTTTATTGATGGTACTGAAATTGCAAACTATACTACAAACACAAAATCTTCAAGCCTAACATTCGTAGTTGATGAAAATAGAGATTATATTGTACAAGTTTATGACAACGTAGGTAACGCATCTACATTTACTTATACTTCAACACATATTGATACAACTCCGCCAACTTTGCAAATTAGAGCAAATGCTGTTGATGGTGAAGTAATTGCAGATTTATACAACTTTACAGATAAAAATGTAACTATTTTTGCTGATTTTGAAGAAGTAACACAAGCAGAAAACGCATATTACTACACATTAGATGGTACAGAACCAACAACTGCTAGTGCTGTATTTAATGCTGAAAATTTACTACAATTTACAGCAGGTGGTGCGTACACTCTTAAAATTTTAGCAATCGATACAGCGGGTAATCAAAATATTACAACTTATACCTTGACTGTTCCGGGAGATTTTTCTGTAAGTTATAAATTGCTCGATACAGAAGCAAGTGAGGTGTTTTATACTGCACAAGGTAGTTCTATTTTGGGTGCAACAGAAACTTACAAAGTTGCACATACAATAGATGGCTATCAATTTTATAAGGCTTATCTTGTAGAGGGCGAAACTGAAACAGAGCTTGCTTTAAATGAAGATGATGAAATTCAATTTGTAGTTAATACTAATGCTACAATTCGTTTGGATTATCGTAAAATTTTAGCAATTAATATTACAGGTACAGCAGAAAACACTATTCAATACAATGTAGAGCCTAGCGTAGATGTTGCTGTTGTTTATACAAATGAATTGGGCGAAGTGGTAGAAAACACTGCTGATTGTGGTATTAGTTACGCAACTTATTCTATCGATACTCCTATTTACTGCGGTACTGGCTCATTTAAGTTGGTAAATGGTAGTGTAACTTCAAATAATTTGACTTTTAGTGATGATGGTTTAGACTTTGCAAGTTATTTAAATGTTGCTATGCCACAAGACTTTACTGACTATACTATTACTTATAAAAACAAATCTACTAACGAAGTAATTACAAAACAAGACTATATGTCTTGCCTTGATGCTGGCGATTACGAATATACTGTTACTTTGACTGATGCAATAAGAAATGGCGTAACTATGCTTACTAATGTTTTCACAGGTGAGTTTAGTGTAAGTAAAAAAGAAGTTAGTTTAGATGTAGTTGATGTAGAAATTACTTATAATGGCGAAGTTTATACATTCAACAAAAACTTTGGTTATGGTTATAATGTAGTGTTTACTCAAAATGAGCAAACTGCCGAACCTAAAAATGCAGGTAGTTATTTAGTAACTATTGTATTAAATGAAGCAAACTACATTACTAATACTTCATTTAATTTGATAATTAAACAACAAGATTTAGTTGTAACAGCAGACAACAAAACAAGTGTTTATGGTGAAGTGCTTGAAACTTTGACTTATTCTGTTGATGGTTTTGTAAAAGATGAAACTTATGACTTCGCTATAAAAACAGAAGCAACTTCTTCAAGTAATCAAGGTCAATATGCTATTCTTTTTGAAGAAGTAACTTTACAAAACTATGCCATTTTATTTGAACCTGCTACTTACACAATTTCTACACGTGATGTTCAATTAGTTATTACTGATGGTTTTACAAAACAATATAATACAGATGACCCTACTTTTGAGTACGAAATTTTAAATGGTACAATTCTTGATGGTGATGAAATTACTTTAACTGTTGTACGTGAAGCAGGCGAAGATGTTGGTACTTATGCTTTTAGTATTGAAAAAAGCGGAAACGCAAAAGACAATTACAATATTACTTGGCTTGCTGAAAACTTTACAATTACACAAAGTACAATAGTAATTCAAGTGCAATCACTTACAAAAACTTATGGTATGGAAGACCCTGCATTAGTAGCAACTTGTAGTACTTGTGATATTAATTCTCTTGGTTTGGTTTTACAAAGGGAAGCAGGTGAAAGTGTCGGTAGATACAAAATTAATGTTGTAAGTAGTGCAAATCCAAATTTTGTTATTACAAGTATTAGTGCTTATCTTACAATTCTACCAAAAGTAATTACAATTACAGCAAATGCAGAACAAAGCAAAATCTATGGTAGTGAAAATCCAACATTAACCTATACTGTTGGGGAAGGAAAAGTTGGTGAAGATGATTTAGGTGTAACTTTAACTCGTGTACGTGGAGAAAAAGTTGGAAGTTACGCAATTTCACTTAAAACTTGGACAAACAGAAACTATGTAGTTACTTTACAAAATGAAGTTGACTTTGAAATCTTACCTCGTGATATTACAATCAAAACACTTTATGCAAGCAAAGTTTATGGTTCAAATGATTGTGATTTAAATTACGAAATTGTTACTGGTGAAGTATTATCTAGCGATAATTTGGGAGTTACATTAGTACGTGAAGCAGGTGAAAATGTAGGAGAATATGCAATTTCTATTGCTTCTGTAAGAAACTCAAATTACTCTGTTACTTTGGTTCAAGAAGGTAACTTTAAGTTTGAAATAACTCCAAAAACATTGAACGTATATATTGCTAACCTTACAAAAATTTATGGTGAAAATGACCCTCAATTTATTTACGAAGTTGTTGGTGTTGTGGGTAGTGATAGTGTAGAAGTTAATGTTTCAAGAGAGCAAGGTGAAGATGTTAAAGACTATATCATTTCTGCAACTTTAAAACCAAATGCAAACTACACTCTTGTAAGCAAAAATGCTAAATTAACTATTCTTAAAGCAAATTCATCAATACAAGCACAAGATGCAGAATTTGTGTATGACGGCGAGCCAAAACTTATTAATGCTGTATTAAGTTGTGATGGTGAATTAACATACAAAATTGAGCGCAATGAGCAACAAGTAGAAAGTGCTATTGATGCTGGTGAATATAATGTAGAAATTACATTTGCTGGTAATAGTAACTACAATGCTTCAACAAAAACTGTTAAACTTAATATTTTAAAAACAGATGCTCAAATTGTAATTTATCGTAATACTTTTGTTTACAATGGTAGTGCTTTTGAGCCAGAAATTAATTGTAACTTAAATTATAAAATCACATTTGATGACCCAACAAATGCAAATCAAGTTGGTACACATACTTACGTTATGCAAATTTGTTATGCTGATGGAACAGTAAATCCAAACTACAACACATTTGCAGGTGATGTAACTATTGTAGAAGTTCCAACTACTGAAATCGAGGGCGGTTCTATAGAGTTTGAAGGCGGAAATATCGACAATAGTGATATTAACTTATCATTAGATGAAGTAAATGATAAACAAGAAGCACAAAACAAAATTCAAGGCGTAAGTGTTGATAAAGTTTATGAAGTAAAATACAATCAAAATAGTGATGCTAGTATTAAAGTTGAATTAGATTACGAAGCAGAAGACTATTCTAATGTTTATGTTTATGCATACAACGAAGATAATGAACCAAAACTTGTTACTTACCAAATCGTAGATGGCAAAATCGTATTTAGTATGGAAGCAGAAAATATGAAGATTGCTATCGTTAAACAAACTGCTGGTATTAGTATCATTCTTTTGGGTGGAATAGCACTTGTTGCTGGTTTGATTACTTGGATTGTGATTTCTCGCATTCGCAAGAAAAGAAAAAAAGTTCTATTTAAAATAAGTTAATTATAAAGTAAAATATCATAAATACCACCGTGATATTTTATGCAAAAATTTAATACTTTTTAAAATATTGAGTATTAAATACAATTTAATTAAAGTAAAAAAAGAGAATAAAACATAACTCGTTTTATTCTCTTTTTTTGCATAATTTAAAAAAGCAAAAAATAAATTATTGTATGATTGAAGTTCTTGAAAAAGCAAAAAAAGATAGTATTCTTTATACTTGTGTAGAGGGTGATACGCTAAATTCTATTGCCCAAAAATTTAATCTAAATATTGCCGATATTAAAAGAGATAATCCGCTATTTAGTAGTGTGTATGCGGGGTGTAAATTGTGGCTTACTGGTATAAATAAACGAAAAATTGTAGTCGAGCCTTTGCAAAGTTTATATGATATAGCAGAAAAGTATGATACTACGATAGATAGTCTAATAAAAATTAACAACTTAAAATCTACTTCTGTTTTTGTTGGTATGCAATTATTAATTGATGAAAAATAAAAGGAGGTAATCCCAAATTAGTACAAAAACTTTATTTCAATCCGTTTTGATAGTTGCAGGCTTTTCTGTGCTTACTCGATTTTTTGGTTTTTTGTTTAGAATATATCTTTCACGAGAACTGGGGGCAGAACTGCTAGGGGTATATCAAGTTGCTTTTTCTATTTTTATGGTTTTGTTGGTTATAATTTCAAGCGGAATACCTCTTGCTATTTCAAAACTTACTGCAACTTATCACGTAAATAAAGACACAAAAGCAGAAAATTCGATTACAACAAGTGCGTTAATTATAGGTCTAACAGTTGCTACTATTCTTTGTGTTGTTGTGCTTGTTTTTAAGGACTTTATAGGTTCAATATTTACAGATGAACGTTGTATTCAAATATTGATTACTCTATTGCCAGCAGTAATTGCAAGTGCTGTATATTCTGCTTTTAGAGGTTCTTTATGGGGTACTCAAAATTATTTTAGTGTTAGTTTAACCGAATTAGCCGAGCAAGTTTTTAGAATTATTATTTTTGTACTAATGGCAAATTGGCTATTTGAAAGTATGGACGGAGCAAGTGTTGCTGGTTGGTCTATGTCTGTTGCGTGTGTTTTGAGTGCTTTGCTTGCTGTGTTTATTTATTTTAAAAAAGGTAAAAGATTAGGTAACCCAAAAAATTTTTATAAGCCAGTATTTAAAAGTGCGACACCTGTTACAGGGGTTAGAGTTGCCAGTAGTTTAATTCAGCCTGTAATTGCTGTTTTGTTTCCTGCAATGCTAGTGTTGGCAGGCTATACAAACGAACAAGCAATGGAAAGTTATGGTATGGCTATGGGTATGACTTTTCCGCTTTTGTTTTTGCCATCTACTGTTGTGGGAGCATTAAGTTTTGCTCTTATTCCAGATTTATCTACTGCAATAGCAAAAAAAGACTACAATTTAGTTTCAAATAGAATTGTTTCGTGCCTTGCTTTTTCGTTGTTTATTTCCGCTATGATAATTCCCTTTTATATGGGGGTAGGTGAACCGATAGGTGGTTTTTTATACGATAATACAGCAAGCGGAATATATCTTACTCGTGCCGCTTGGATTATGGTGCCTTTGGGTTTAAGTAATATTACAAGTAGCATTTTAAATGCTTTCAATTTAGAAGTTAAAAGTTTTGTAAATAACATTTTAGGTGGTGTGTTTTTATTAGCAATAGTTGCTTTTGGGAGTGGACTTTTGGGTGTAGATGCTTTAATATGGGGCTTTGGTGGCTGTATGCTAATTACAACTGCGTTAAATCTTATTATGTTAAAAAGACACACAAAAATTAAACTAGGTCTAACAAAACCTCTTATTTTAATGGCTGTTTTTGTAGTTCCATCTGCACTTCTTGCTAAATGGTGCTATCCGTTGCTTATGTTGTGTTTCCCTCAATTTATTTCCATTGCTTTGTGTGCTTGTATCGGGTGTGGTAGTTTTGCTTTACTTTGCTGGTTATTTAAATTAGTAGATTTTGCAAGTGTAATTGTTAAATTTAAACCTAAAAAATCAAAAAAGTTAGTTTAATTATGAATAATTTTTAATCCATTAAGCAAAATAGCCATATGGTTATAATATTATTTAGAGTTATTATTGTATATTTAATCGTTTTGATTTATTTGCGAATTATGGGAAAAAGGCAATTAGGCGAAATGCAACCATTTGAGTTGGTTGTTACTCTTTTGATTGCTGATATTGCCGCTTTGCCTATGACGCAGACAAGTATGCCGATTTTGTTTGGGGTAATTCCTTTAACTACATTAGTGATATTACATTTCGTTGTTGGTTTTATTGCACGTAAAAGTATTACTATGCGAAAAGTTATTAACGGAAAACCTGTTATAGTAGTTAGTCCTGAAGGTATTCAATATAATGCATTAAAAGAACTAAATATGTCGCTAGATGATTTGATGGAGGGAATTAGAGGTTGCGACTATTTTAGTATTGAAGATGTTTTATATGCTATTGTGGAAACAAACGGTACTATTACTGTAATTCCTAAAATAACTTCTGCAAATGTTACAAACGAAAATCTAAAATTGCAATTACCAGAAAACACATTGCCACTTATATTAATTTCTGGGGGTAAAATTGTAAAGCCAAATTTAAATATTGCAAAAGTTGATGAGCAGTTTGTAATAGATGCGTTAAGCAAAGTTCAAGTCAAGACCCCAAAAGATGTGATAATATTTACATTAGATACCGAGGGGGCGGGTTTTGTACAGACATTTGATGGAATGAGTAAAAATTTACAATTAGAATATAAAGGTAACTGGTAGGTGACAAATGACTAAAAAAAGTATTGCTGTTTTGGTTTTGGTGGTTGTTTTAATAGGTTTAGTAACTTTGGAGCAAGTTTATACAGATAATGCTGTTAATGCAATGCTAACAGAAGTACAAAACTTAACCACTCAATTACAAGATGAAAATTTAGATGCGAGTAAGCGTTCTGCTCAAAAAATAATTACTATGTGGGACGAAAACGAAAAAGTAATTAGTCTTTTTGTTGATTTTAGAGATATAGAACAAATAGGTAGGCAAGCAGATTTGGTATTGTCTCATTTAAATAATCAAGATTTTGAGTTGGCAAAAGTAGAATGTAATACATTAAAAAGAGTAGTTGAGACTTTTAATAATTCTGTAAAAGTGGACTGGCAAAACGTAATTTAATTAAACTTTTAGATAAAAAACGCAATTTTTTGCGTTTTTTTTGTAAAATTGCGTGATTTTTAGTTGATTTCTTGTTATAATATTTTTGTTATTTTTATAAAGGAAATTTATTTATGTACAATATTATACCAGTTAAAACAAAAAAACAATTAAAACAATTTGTTCAATTTCAATTAGATTTATATAAAGGTTGTGAATATTTTGTACCTCCTTTTTTCGGTGATGAATTAAAAGCACTTGACCCTAAAAAAAGTGTTTATCAAGGTGAAGACGCAGATTGTCAATGCTTTTTGTGTGTAGATGAAAATCAAAATATAGTAGGTAGAATTTGTGCAATTATTAGTCATCAATACAATGAAAAGAATAATGAAAAACGTATGCGTATAAGTCGTTTTGATAGTATTGAAGATTTTGAAGTTGCAAAACTTTTATTTGAAACTGCTGAAAATTGGGGTAAAGAACGTGGAATGGAAGTTGTACACGGTCCTTTGGGGTTCAATGATTTAGAAAGAGAAGGGCTTTTAATTGAGGGCTTCGATTTATTGACAACATTCAATTCTCAATATTACTATCCATATTACAAAGAATTTTTTGAAAAATTAGGTTATGCAAAAGAAGTCGATTGGCTTGAATTCCGTTTTAAACTAACAAGTACTTGTGATGATAGAACTGCTAAAATGTGTGATTTGGTTTCAAAACGTTATAATGTGCGTGAGTTAGAAATTAAAAATATAAACTGGCTTGTTAAAAACTATTATGATGAAATTTTTGACCTTTTAGATGAGGCATATAGTTCTTTGTATGGTACTGTGCCGATTACAAAACGTGTACGTGATAGTTTAATCAGTCAATTTAAAATTGTACTTAATAAAGATTTAATCTCAATTTTAGTAGATGAAAATAATAAAATTGTTGGTGTAGGAATTATTTTCCCATCTATCGCTCAATCTTTGCACGATTGTAATGGTAAATTATTCCCAACAGGCTGGACAAAAATTTTGCACGAATTGAAGAACTTTGATGTAATCGAAATGGCTCTTATTGGTGTTAAAAAAGAATATCAAGATAAAGGTATTACAGCCATCATCTTCCATAACATTATAGGTAGAATAAAACAAAAGTATAGTCACATTAAATATTGTGAAACAAATCTTCAATTAGAAGATAACTATAAAGTACAACAGTTATTCTTAAAAGCATTTGATACTCAACAAGTAAGACGCAGGAGATGTTATTACAAAAGTTTAAATGGTAAAGAAGTAGTACTACATAAGTGTATCGAAACACAATAATTTTTAACTTTTAATCTTGACAACTTTTGACTTTTATGATAAAATATTGCCCGTATCCGCTTGGAACGGGCTTTTTTAAATGGTTGAATTGCTTTCAATCTGCCTACTTTCAGCGAGATTGGAATGAGGAGGGAATAATATGTACGCAATTATCAAAACTGGTGGCAAACAATACAAGGTTAAAGAAAACGACATTATCGAAATCGAACGCCTTGATGTTGAAGCAGGTGCAAAAGTAAACTTTGATGTTTTGATGCTTGGTGACGAAAAGGGTAGCGTTTTTGGTAACCCTGTTGTTGCTGGTGCAAGTGTTACAGCAGAAGTGTTAGAACACGGCAAAGGTAAAAAAGTGCAAATGGCGATTTACAAAAAGATGAATGGTCATCACCGTGCACAAGGTCACCGTCAACCATATAGCAAAGTTAAAATTACCGCTATTAAAAAATAAGACCTTAATTTATTAGGAGGTCATTATGACAAACATTACAGTTTTCAAAAAAGGTGAAACATTCACTCGCATTATTTGTTCTGGTCATACAGGCTATGGTGTAACAGGAGAAGATATTGTTTGCAGTGCTTTATCTAGCATTGTCCAAACAGGTGCTCTTGGTATGCTTATGGTGGCTTGTGCTGGGGTTCAAGTAATTCGTGATGACAAAAAAGCCTATTTGGAGATTGTCGTACCGCAAGATTTGTCGCCCGAAACTGCTCACGATGTGCAAGTTATTTTTGCAACTATGATGTGTGGTATTAGCGACCTTTATAGCGAGTACAGCGATTTTATTGAATTGGAGGTTAATGATGTTTATTAATATTCAACTGTTTGCCCACAAAAAAGGACAAGGTAGTAGTAAAAACGGCCGTGACAGTGAATCAAAACGTCTTGGTATCAAGCGTAGCGATGGCACTTTCGTTAAGGCTGGTGAAATTATCGTACGTCAACGTGGTACTCAATTTCACCCAGGCGTAAACGTTGGCTGTGGTAGAGATTACACTCTTTTTGCAACTGCAGAAGGTGTAGTTAAATTTGAACGTACAAAAGAAAACAAAAAACGTGTTTCAATTATTGCAAAATAATATTTAAAAGGTCGATTTTAGACCTTTTTTCTTTTTTTGTCTAAATTCGTTTGCGTTTTTAATTTTATAATACTATAATTAAACAAAAAAAGGAAGCATTATGAAGTACGGTAAATATTCTCAACATATTAATTTTATGATTAAAGCAGTTAAAATAGGCGAAAAAATAGTTAATCAAAATAAGTTTTTGCGTGTAATAGACAAGGGCGAGTTTGATATAGTAACAAATGTAGATTTAGAAATAGAGCAAGCCATTATTAGAGATTTAGGCAAGATTTTCCCTGATATACCTATTATTAGTGAAGAAAGTTGTAATGGTGCTCTTGCTAGCACTTGTTTTGTAATAGACCCAGTAGATGGTACAAAAAACTTTTATCACGGCACTCCTATTTGGGGAATTCAAATGGCTTATATTGAAAATGGCGAGCCGGTTGCTAGTGTGTTATATTGTCCAGAAATAAATTTGCAAGTTGTAGCAGGTGCGGGTATTGGTGCTTATTCTAATGGTAAAAAAATGTATTACGAACCCAAAAATCTAGACCATTCTATGGTTTGTATCGATGGACCTCAATGTCATAGATGGAATTTATCTGCCTTTTTAGATAATCAAATACAAGCAATTAGAATTTTAGGCTCAACTTGTGTCGGTTTTGCTATGGTCGTAAGTGGACAAATTGATGGCTATATTTATATGTGCGACCACCCTTGGGATTTGCTCCCAGGCCTTGGTGCTTGTAAAAATGCAGGTCTTTACGTTTATGATAATAATAAATCTATGGCGATTGTAGCAAATTCTGCTCGTTTATTAGAATTTATGAAAGCATCAGTTTTAGAACAACTAAAAAAATAAAAGAACTAGGAAACTAGTTCTTTTATTCTTTGCCAAATAAATAATCTATTGATACATTAAAAATTTGGGACATCTTATATATAATTTCTATATTAGGAGCTCTTAATCCTCTTTCCCAAAGAGATACACTATCTTGAGTAGTGTTTAACAATGCACCTAGTTCGCTTTGTTTTAAGTTCTGCTCTATACGAAGCTCTTTTATACGCTTACTCATAATATTAATAACACACATATTAACTATTTTACGACAAAATGTCGTGAAATAGTTGACAAACGACATTTTGTACGACTATAATATTTAAAACGACATTTTGTCGTATTAAAAAATAGGGAAATTATATGTGTAAGATTAAAATTAAATATTTAGTAGGTATAATTTGTGTATTTATTATTTTGTTAAGTTGTTTTCTGTGTTTGTATGATTTGGTGTTAAAAGAGAAAAGTAAAGCCACAACAGAAAATGTAACCACAGGGCTTGAAAGTAATATTTTTAATACAGATGGCACAATTAATTCTAACGCAGCAAAAGCACTTTTAGAAAAGGTGGGATATTTTGATTATTCAGCAACTGAAACAGAATATTCAGCCCACAATATAGAGGGGCGAACAAGTGATAATAGCGGAAGTACTATAATATTTAAAATGGGTTATGCAGACGGCACAAGTGGTGCAGATTTAGTTTGGCAAGCAACTTATCTATATAATAATTACCTTACAATTTGGTTAGATAAAAATTATACAGCAATGCAATGGTCTGGTACTGTAACTTATGCAGATTATCCTAGTTCGGCCATACAAACCTATTTAGATGATACACTTTTTGGCATAATTACTCAAGATAATGATACCTTAAAAAGTATATTTGAAACACCAAGTTTAAATGGTCTAGGGTATCAAAGTTGTGGTGTTGGTACACAAAATGATACAGGTTATTATTTTAATGCTTCATATTCAAGTACATTTGATAATGTTGCATATGATGTGTATTTTGAGTCTTATCTGTGGCTGCCGTCTTTTTATGAAACTATTAATACAAGCACAAGTTCTCAAACCTCATTTAGTGAAACATCTTATGTAGGATTATGGGGGTTAAATAGTACGGATAGGGAATGTGATAGTACATTTTACCTAAATCCAGCAAGTCAGCCCTCATATTGTTGGTTGCGTTCGGGACATTCGTATAGTGAGGCGAATGTAATGACTATATTAAATGATGGAGGAACTCAAGGAGCTCAAGCAAATTATT
>JAGART010000181.1 GCA_017622115.1 Clostridia bacterium | reverse complement strand
TCATCAAATTTTAAAGGTCTATTATCATAAGCGGCAGGCAATCTAAACCCATAATTAACTAAATTATGTTTACGAGCCAAATCGCCATTATACATTCCTCTCACTTGCGGTAAAGTTATATGAGATTCATCTACAAAAGTAATAAAGTCTTTTGGGAAGTAGTCTAACAAAACATATGGGGCTTCACCAGCACTTCTGCCATCAAAGTAACGTGAATAATTTTCAATACCATTACAATAACCCATTTCTTTTATCATTTCTATATCGTGGGCAACTCTTTCTTTTATGCGTTGTGCTTCAATAAGTTTACCTTGTTCTATAAATTGTTGTTCGGCAATTTCTGCGTCTTTTTGTATTTGTTCCAAAGCCGCAGCAAGATTTTCATCACTTACTCCAAAGTGAGTTGCAGGGAAAAGCAAGAAATGTTCTAACTCACTTATTTTTTTACCAGTTAATGGGTCAAATTCATAAATTTTTTCTATCACATCACCAAAGAACTCTAATCGAACTGCAATTTCGCTACTATAAGCAGGGAAAATATCTAATGTATCGCCCTTTAATCTAAAAGTTGAACGTGTAAAATCAACATCATTTCTTTCGTAACGCATAGCAATTAACTTTTGTACAACTTTACGCATATCAACTTCTTGATTTGGACGCAAACTCAAACCCTGATTGTAATAAGTTTCTGGATTACCTAAACCATAAATACAAGAAACAGAAGCAACAACAATTACATCATTTCTTTCTAAAAGAGAACAAGTCGCACTATGGCGTAATTTGTCTATTTCATCATTAATTGCTAAATCCTTTTCTATATAAGTATCACTACTTGGGATATACGCTTCTGGTTGATAATAATCATAGTAACTTACAAAAAATTCTACTCTATTATGAGGGAAGAACTCTCTAAACTCATTACATAATTGAGCAGCAAGAGTTTTGTTATGTGCTAAAACTAATGCTGGTCGATTTAACTTTGCAATTACATTTGCCATAGTAAAAGTTTTACCACTACCAGTTACACCCAACAAGACTTGCTCTCGCAAGCCATCATTTATTCCCTCTACAAGTTTATCTATTGCTTGTGGCTGGTCGCCTGTGGGAGCATATTTAGATACTAACTCAAAATCTTTTTTAATCATAATGTACACCTATTTTTAGTTTAACCAAAATCACTTAATTATATCATCTAATTTTTATTTTTGCAATACTAACTTTTATTTTTACTATAAAAGTAAAAAAGCCCTATAAAAACTAGGACTTTTTACTTAATATTGTTAGAAATTATTTGGTTTTTTTACTTTTGTTGTGAACTGATTTTTCTTTACTTGGTTTAACAAAGAAGAATACAACTAAACCAACGATTACTAAACTAATAATAATCATAATTGTACCCCAAACGGTGGTTGTGTTTGTAGGTGTTACTGATTCACTCTTAACTGTATATTTCTTTGAAACTGTAGTAGCAACGTTTCCAGCATCATCTGTAACATCGAATGAAATTACAAAGTCACCTTCTTGTGCAGTAAATTCAATAGCAGTTTTGCCATCATTGTATGACCAATCAGTAAATTCCGCTCCGTTAAGAGTAATTTTTACCTTTAAGTCATCTGTTTTACTCAATGTTTCATCATTTGCTAATGTAATTTCTTCCAAATCGATTGTAAATGTTTCGCCTACTTTAGTGGTTGAAGTAATAGCGTCATCAGTTAATACAATTTCAGGAGCAAGTACATCACCAATGTTTATAATGAATGAACGAGTATTAGTATTTCCTTGAAGGTCAGCAACAGTATATTTAGCAGTTACTTTACCTTCTTTGTTTACAACATAGTTTAAACCATCAACAGTATTTGCATCTTCAAGATTAAATGTTGCAAAGGCTTCTGTAGAATTTGTGTAGAACAATTCAATTTTCATAGTGTCGTAATCAACACCTACACCGTTTTCCACGATTGATTCTGCATCGAACCAAGGAAGAACGTGTGTATTTTCCGCATCTGAATCAGCAAACTCGTAGCTAGCAATTACATTACTACCTTCGCTTTCGTTTTCAATTTTGAATTCTGGAGCGATAGTATCTTTTGAAGCAAAAGTTATAGTAGATGAAGCATTGTTTGTAAAGTCACAAACACCATTAGCATCTTTTACCCACGCTTTAATAGTGATATCGCCATCAAGACATTTAATGCGACCAGCTACACCTGGAACTTCGCTATAAGCACCTTTAACTTGAATCAACAATGAACTATTAGCCAAACTTGTAACATCAGTTTCTGTTACTTCATCAGGTGTAATAATTACATTTGAGTCAGCAATATTAATGCTTTGACCGTCTTCTGTAACGTGAATAATACTTGTTAAGTCAAGGATAGCACCATATTCTTGTGTACTAACTTGTTCAATAGCAACAGAGTAACCAAGTTGGAAATCAACAGTTGCATGAAGACTTATTGTAGAAGTGTTGTAGTTTTGGTCTGTTGCAACATAAGTAAATGCATAGTCGCCTTCTTCAGCAGGTTCATATTCAAATGCTTTCATAGTTGCTGTTAAACCAGTTTTTGCATTGTAAATATCGATAACTTTATTATCTTTAATTACATAAAGTACTAAACTTGTATTTGTATTAGCATCATTGAATGTTACTTCTGGTAATTCAACTTTCTTTGTAGATGCATTGTAAGTAGCAGTTACAGAACTACTTGCAATTACAGGTGCAACATTATCATTAGAATAGTTTACAAGTTGAACTTCTTTTGTTACTTGTTTTGTGTTGCCAAGGTCGTTAGTTGCTTTAAAAGTAACAATCATTTTTGTTGCAGAAGTCCATTCAGCATTAGCTTCACCTTGTTGTTTTACATCAATACTATAAGTGCCATTTGCGTTTTTAGTTGCTTTGTAAGCAGTATCACTTGCACTAGAATCAAATGCAAAAGTAACATCTACTTGAATATTTTTATCAAATGAGTCAGAAACAGTTGGTGCGTTGAAAGTTATTGTTTCTTCATCATTTTTCATAACAGCAGTAGTAACACTAGGAGCAGTAATAGTAAGATTTGCTTCTGCTTCTGTTGGAGCAGTCATTTCTTTTACTTCAATACTAAAACTACCCAAAGTTTTTGTAGTGCTAGTAATAGTAGTACCTTCTGCATCTACATATTCTGCTCTATAACGTACTTCATAAGAACCAGCAGATGTAAAGTTGTAAATTGCTGTTTCATTTGGCTTATAGTTTACTGGAGAGCCAGCAACTTCGTGAGTGGTGTTTTCTAATGTAGCGATTTGGTTACCATTTTTCCAAATAGTACGTGTAAGTTTTAAGTTGCTGTAATCACCCCAACCACCTTGAGCATAAATTGCAGGGAATTCTACATCTACTCCGTTTGATGAGTTAGCAATATATGCTTGTGTAGGGATAAGATAATCAACATTTGTTAATGCATCAAAATCCATAGTAGATAAAGATGTTGCATCTGTTGCATAATCTTCAACAACCTTAACTTGAATTGAGTTTGAACTTAATTTAATACCATCACGTTGAATAGAAGTAGCAACTTCGTTTCCGTGAGCATCAACTGTCAAGTAGTCAAATCTATAACTACCTGCATTTTGTGGTGTAAACTTAAAGTCTGTAACTACAGTA
>JAGART010000180.1 GCA_017622115.1 Clostridia bacterium | reverse complement strand
TATTAAGTCGGTCAAAGTATAATTTCCGCTTGCATCAGTAACAGTAGAAACACCAGAAGTATAAACTCTTGCACCTTGAATATTATAGGTTGAATTACCCTCTTTTGCAGTAACTTTACCTGTAATAGTATAAATAACAGCATAACCCAAAGTAATTGTAGTAGATTTTGTAAATTTAGCAGGTACAGCACCTTGTGTACTAGCATCAAAGAACTTAATTTTTTCTTTTGAAATCGCAAATGTTGTAGTACCCATTAAGTTAGATAAAGTAAATGTAGTACCGCTTAATGTAAGAGTTTCGTTTTTGTTATCACTTGCATAAACAACTGAATAATTTTCAACAGCAGAACCATTGATATTGACTATTAAATCATAACTCAAATTAATAGTTACGATTTCGCTTGTAAATTCGCTAACTACAACACTATTTGAGTTGTAACCATTTGCTGTTGCTGAAATTTCCACTTCGCCAGTTAAATCTTTTATAATCCAGTAGTTGCCATCTTTTGAAATACTTGCATTACCTGCTGTAACATCTAAATTATATTTTGCCTTATCAAATGTATCTAATGAGCCACAATCAACTTGAACTTTAATCATATAAGTTGCTGTAAAGCTTAGACTTGTTGCACCATCAAATGCATAAACATCACCGCTAAATTCGTAACCATCAAGAGCGAGCGAAATTAAACTTTTTTGAGTAACAGTTAAACCTTCTAACTTATAGTAACCTTGACTATTTGTTGTAGTTGTAACACCACCTGCAGTAACTTTACCACCAGTAACAGAAACATTTGCAAGAGGTTTACCACCAACAGTAACATAACCATCAACAGAGAATGATTTTGCAACAACGCTTAAATCTTGATAACTTGAAACATTTACTTTATCAAAGTCATAACCATTCAATGTAAATGTTAATTCGATAGCACTATTTAAGCCTGTTATTTCAAATTCACCCAAATTATTTGTAGTAACTTGACTGTTACCAAAACTTACCACAACACCACTTAAAGATTTAATACTCTTAACAATACCAGTTACAGAATAAGTACCATCAAATGTAATATTATCTGCTGTATAACCAGTAATTGAATATGTGTCATTTGCAAACTCATAACCGAGTTTACTAACTGAAATTGTACCACCTATTTCTAGGTTACTTAAAGTAAATTCACCATTTTCATCTGTTGTAATAGTAGTTTTGTTGTACGCAACATTTGCTCCAACTACTGGCAACAATCCAGTTGTAACAACACCGCTTAAACTAAATGTACCTACGATATTTAAGTTTGCAACACCTGAAATATTTGCTGGGTTATTGAATGTAAAGCCTTCTTTTGTTACTTCCAAAGTATTTGTGCCAACAAGCTCACTAAATGTAAATTCACCTGTTTCATTAGTTACAACTTCGTTTGCCCCTACTTTTACAGTTACACCAGCAAGTAAACTACTACCACTCTTGATTACACCACTTACAGAATAAGTTGCTGTAAAGTTTACATCTGTACGTTCTTTATCATCACTTGTTAAAATTCCATCATTGTTTGTAGAAGTATAATTTGCGGTAATACTATAACCTGCTTTTTCTGCTGTAATAGTAACTTCGCCCATCAACATTTTGAATGTATAATAACCATCACTATTTGTAGTAGCAGTAGATACAAAACCACCAGAAGAACGAACTGTTACACCAGCAAGACCTACACCCTCACCGCAAGTAACACGACCACCGAGTGTATAACCTTTTGCACTAAAACTATATACACCACTTTTGTTTACTTCGTGTCGTTCTGGATACAATGTTACGCCAGTTGTATTAGTTGAAAGATACCATTCACCAGATAAGTTTTCAAAAGCGAATTCACCATTTTCGTTTGTATTTGTAGTTTTAACTTCACTACCAGTCAATACAACTTCTGCATTTACCATAGGTGTTTCCACACCATTTTCATCTTTTAAAAGTTTACCAGAAATAGAATATGTTGCACTAAAATTAATTGTATTTTGTTGAGTTGTAGTTTGTTGAGTAAATGTTAAACCTTCAGCACTAGGTAAAATTACATTTTGACCATACAAAGTCAATTCAAATTCACCATTTACATCAAGAGTTGTTTTTGTTTGTTGAGAGTTTAAATTTGTGGCAACAACTTCCGCCCCCACAGGTACGGCATTACCATTTAACACACTACCAAAAACAGAATAACTTAAATTAATAGAAATAGTATTATTTGTTTTATTAATTGTGATATCTTGACTAGGATTATATCCATCACATTCTACATAAAGTGTAGCCTCATCAACTAAATTGTTGATAGTTAAAGTATTGTCCGTTAAAGTTTGTAATTCATCATCAATATATACATTTGCATTATTTAAAGCAATTTCGCCACTTGTAACGATAACAGATAAGTTATAATACTCTTTTAAAGAAATATCTTGCGTTGAATTAGATTGAGTAAATGTTAAAGTTTCACTCTTGTAGCCTGTTTTAGAAATCGTAGCAGTACATTCGCCTGTAAGTTTTTCAATACGAGCAATACCACGTTCGTTAGTAGTTACAGTTGTATCATTTATTTCAAAAGTTACATCAGCCAAAGCAACACTATCACAAAGTGTATGAATTTCAGCAGTATAATATTTTTGAACCAAAATTGGAGTACCGAAAATATTTGAAATAGTGTAATTTGATATTTTGTATTCATCAGTAACAAACTCAATAATATCGCCTAATTTAACATTACTTAACTTAAACTCACCATTTTCATCAGTTACATAACGAACACTATTAACACTCATTTCTAAACCTTCAACTTCCACCCCATCACATAAAACAGAGTTTTCAAAAGTAAATGTACCTTGTGCTGTAATTGAAGTTGTAGTTGGATTTAAATCCACATTTTCAAATTGATAAACTGAATGTGTAAATGTTGCATAACTTTCGCCCCATAAACCTGAAAACTCAAATTCACCTTGTTCATTAGATGTTGTAGTTTGAGAGCCCACTTTTATAGTAACATTTGATATAGGAGTTTCACCACTTTTTACCACACCAGTAACATTATATATTTTATAAGCAGTAAAGTTTAAAACTTGATTTTCTCTTGTAATAGTTATGCTACTTGGTTCAAAATGATAACCTGTTGCAGTAGGTGTAACCACACTTCCTAACAAAACAGAACTAGCCACATATTTATCTGTTTGATAAATTAAATCTGTATTACCAATTTTTAAGGCAAGGTCAGTTGCATCTTCTGCACCTGTAACAGTTGCCTCAATATCAGTTGAGCCAGAAATAGTCAAATTACAATTAGTAACAGAAGCAGTTTTTTCTTCAAATAAAAAGCCTTCTTTTTCTACTGCCACACGGACGTCCCCTGCTACATTTTCAATTTCAAAAAATCCCCAAGGGTCTGTTGTAGCAGTTGCATTTATACTACCTACTACCACTACTCTTGCACCAGAAACACCAACTCCATTTGATACCACTTGACCACGTAGAGTATAAAGTTTTTCTGCATTAAAAATTATTTGCGATTTGTTTTGTGTAGCAACTTGTGATTTAATCGCAAAATAATATCCCTCTGCCTCAACTGTAATTGTAGTAGTACCTGCTAATTGTAAAAAAGCAAATATACCGTTTTCATCAGTATATATACTCTCACCAACTAAATCTGATGTTATCTTTGCATTTGCAATAGGCGTACCTTTATACACCACCTGTCCAGTAACATCAAATGTTTGAATCCCACCAGTACAACCTGCAAAAATAAATATAGTACAAAGCATTATTAGCAAAGACACTATTGATAGTGATTTTGTTTTTTGCACTTCTAAAACTCCTTAAAATTTCAAGACTATTCCTAAATTTCTTGTACTTATTATAGCATACTTTTATTTATATGTAAATAATTGAGCGAAATTAAAAAATTTTTGACAGTTTTTTGATAATTGCCTAAATGTAAAAATATAAAAAATCTCCCCTTTTTACAAAAGAGAGATTTGTTTTATATATTCTAAACAAATAATTTTTGCTACTTTGTACAAGTTTTACTACTTAATTTCATCAACGATATATTGCTTTTTTTCTTCAAACTTAAACCATTTAGATATGATATTTGCAGGAAAAACACCACGTTTTGAATTGTACACTTTTACCATTCCATTATAATAAATTACAGCAGAATTTATTTCTTTTTGGACATCTAAAAACTCATTGTATTCTTGTTGTAATTCAACATTGTTTTGTGCTATTTTTTCAAATTCAGCCAAAAAAGCAACACATAGTTTTGAAAGATTTGCATCGTTAACTAATTGCTCATCTATATTTTTGCTAGCAAGTGCAATATTGCGAGCATTTTTTATATTTTCTACAAGTGGTTGTGCAAAATAATCTTGTGCTTTTGATAAAATTTGTGAAAGCATATCATAACGTTTCTTTAAATAGTTATCCAAAAAAACAAAAGCCTCATCAACATTATTTCTTCTACGAGAAAGTGCATTGTAAGTTGCAATAATCCAGCATACTATCATAACTAAAATTACAAAAACAATTACACCCAAAGTAATCCCAACTATACTTGTAATAGACATAATATTACTCCTTTATTATTAATATTTATTATATATCTATTTAAATTTAATATCAACTATTTAAACATAAATTTTAAATTTAAACAAAAAAATGTGCAAATTTTTGCACACTTTTGTTATTTAGGTTGATTTGCTTGATATTCCGCAATAACTTTTACAAGTTCGGCAGCAGATTTATTAATTTTGTTAATTTCCGCTTTACTTGCCCCACGAGCCTTTGCATCTTCTGCTTCTTGCTTTAATTGAGCAATCAATTCTTTAATCTTTTTGATATTGCGAGTACGCTCTGCCTTTGAAGCATTAGCCGCATTTTCCATAGTTTTTAGAGTTTTGTCGATTTGAGCACGGAGTTCTTCTTGTTGTTTTTTCAAACGTTCGTTTTCCGCTTCGATTTGTTGTTGAATAGCAACTAAATCTTCATTTTCAACATA
>JAGART010000179.1 GCA_017622115.1 Clostridia bacterium | reverse complement strand
GGATTGAGTACTTTAAGAGAAAATCCTGCAAGTGATGCTGCCGTGTATGGAAACGGTGGTTTGGCTGTGCAAAAAGGTGATTATGTTTATTTTGTTAATGGTTATATCAATACTAGTGATGTAGCGGACACAAATCACTTTGGTAAAATTGACCACTCTGCTATTTATCGTGCAAAATTAACTGATGGCAAAGTTGTTGAAACAAATGTTGAAACTGATGAGGACGGCGAAAAAATCGTTGATAAAACTCAAAGTATCAATGATTTAGAAATTATTGTGCCAAAAGTTGCTGGTTTTGAGTATTCTAATCTTTACATTTTTGGTGATTATATTTATTATTCAACTCCAAATAACTTAAAAGACAGAAAGGGTGAAGTTCAATCTACTCACTTGCATTTTTATCGTGCTAGACTTGACAGAGCAGGCGGAAATGACTTGTTATATTCTACTGATGCAGAAAACACAGAAGTTTCTATAACTATGTATAGTATAGGTGATGAAGTTTATCAAGTTATTAAAGATGGCGAAAAATTAGTTTTAAACACAATCAAAGGCAAAAGTGTAACTGTTAAAACTATTTCAGAAGATGCTCACGAAGCAAGTTTGCCAGTTTATCAAAATAGTACTGATGTAGTGCGTGATATTGATAAAAAGATTTACTTTACAGAGCACACAGACACAGGTTCTGCGTTAAAGGCTTTTGACCTTGCTTCAAAAGAAACAGAAGAAATCTTTAATCAAGCGGGTATTGAATACGAAATAATCAATACTAATGGTGATTACTTGTATTATGTTAAAACTAATTCTGTTCCACCAGCATTTAGTGGCAAAATTTATGCTATGGACAAAAACAACAATGAGATTTTAGTGAGTAATCAAGCAGTAACTGATGACATTAAAGAATATCATTTGGCTGGTACAAATACTGGTGCAAGTGTAATTTATACCGATGGTACTTCTACTTACTTTAAACGTTCTACTGATGCTAGTGGTACTCTTGTTTTGAGTGCTGATGTTATTAGTGAAATCGTTGATGTACAAGGCAACTTTATGTATTACATTAAAGACAGTAACTTGTACAAAATCAACTATACTTTGGCAAATCAAACTGCTGAACTTGTACTTCCAGAAGGTACTACTCCAAAAACAGATAGTACAGCAAATATTGATATAGACAACAAAAAAATATTCTATTTTGTTAAATACACAAACAACTATTACTTGCACTTCATAAACTTTGAAGCAACTGATGAAGATGAAAACACATATACACACTTTATCGGCAAATTAATGGAAGAAGATTATTTAGAGACAAGTGAAGAATAAATAAAAAAGAGTTTTTCAAATTGAAAGGCTCTTTTTTCGCATATATAAAAAATGTGTAGCATAGATTAGGTGTAGTAATTTGTAAAGGAGTAGGATTATGAACCCTTATGATATATATCACGATATTGCTACACGTACTAACGGGGATTTATATGTAGGTGTTGTTGGACCTGTGCGTGTAGGAAAATCAACATTTATCACAAAATTTATGGAACAATTTGTTTTGCCAAATATTTCAAGCCAAAATTTAAAAGCGTGTGCGTTAGATGAGTTACCACAAAGTGCAGACGGCAATACTATTATGACAACCCAACCTAAATTTGTGCCAGCACAAGCAGTGCGTGTCGATTTGGGAAATAATGTTTTAGCAAATGTTCGTATGATAGACTGTGTAGGTTATTTAGTTGCGGGGGCGCAAGGACATACACAAGATGGTAAAGCGAGAATGGTTAAAACTCCGTGGGCAGAAAATGAAATGCCTTTTGAGCAAGCGGCAGAAATAGGCACTCAAAGAGTTGTTACAGAGCATAGTTCAGTAGCGGTTTTGCTTACAACAGATGGTAGTTTTGGGGATATTCCAAGACTAAATTATGTACCAGCAGAAGAAAGATTAGTCCGTGAATTAAGAGAGCATAACAAACCTTTTGTTGTGGTGGTTAATTCTGCAAAACCCAAATCCCCAGAAACAAAAGAACTTGTTGCAGAGTTGCATAAAAAGTATAACGTAGGTACTATTGCAATTAATGCAAACACGTTAGAGCAAAAAGATGTTGTAAATATTTTTAATGAAATTTTGCAAGAATTTCCAATAGTTGGTATTGAGATTAATATGCCACAATGGATTACTGCACTGCCTTTTGATAATGAAATTATATCTGAAATTACACAAGAATTACGCAGGGTAGGCGAAAATGCAACAAAAATCGGTGATTTCGATAAAGGTTCAGTTT
>JAGART010000178.1 GCA_017622115.1 Clostridia bacterium | reverse complement strand
TCCGCTCCTCATAATGACAATTTACTTTTATTATTATTTTTTAGAGCACTCTGTCATTGCGAAGTTTACACAGTAAACGTGTCAGCCTTACTAACTGGTTTTTAAGTTTCTCTTTCTGTTGGTAGTCAGGCTGGCTTCGTAGGGCAATCTCGCAACTTTTGCTTATATATTTGAAGTTTGGTCGTTAATACTTGCATTAGTTTCGGTGAAATTTGCATACAAAATTTTCCCCTCTAACACATCATAAGGAATGTCTGCACTATCTTTGTACGCACTCAAATCATCATCTCCGCTTGTACTCCACCCTGCAAATTGATATCCCTTGCTTGCTATTGCACTTACGTGAATGGTGGTTAATCCTTCGTTTGTACTATAACCTGTTATGCGGGCTTCACCTACACACGCCAATGTTGTTGTATTAGACAAATTATTCACTTGTAAAGCAACTCCACTTATACTTGTTCCGCCACCTTGTTGCAAGGCTGGTCTATTTGCTGTCGTTACCAAAGTAATATTTACTGCCACCTGTCCTGTTACTTTGTGAAAATCAAACTGCACTACATTTGTATATTCAGTTGTTACGTAACTTGCGTAGAATGCACTACAATTTTGATAAATCATATCGCTCCAACGTTCAATTATTTGTGCGGTATTACTATCTAACGCAATAGAATAAACATAATATCCACTTGCGGGAGTCACGGTCACAATCGTATCACCCGTAACTGCATCATATTGAGTTTCATAAGTTAACGTACCAACACCGCCAACATTCGTGACCGTGACCGGCTCGGCTAACGCCGAGCCAATAATGCTTAAATCAACTTTTACATCACTTAATACTACAAATACTTGATTTTCATCATTTCTATAACACTTATATTTGCAGTAACCTGTAATAGTTATATATGAATTAGCACTACCTATATTTTTTTGAATTTCTACCGCTGTATTTGCAATTGTCATACCTGAAATATAATACCCACTATACGCAGTATATGTAAATACAACACTATCCACATTTTTAGCAACATACTCATAAGAGGCTAAATCGACCGCCGCACTCTCGTGCGGAGATTCGCTCGCCACGCTCGCGGAGATTAATTTGGCTGCATATGCATCCAAATTCGATAGGGAGAGATGAGCGGCAGGACGGACGCAACAACTCACCCAAAAGGCAAGAGAAAAAAAACGAGCCCGAGGAAATCCCCGAGCGAACGAGCCGACTACAAAGAGCCGGAGCGCAGCCAGCAATATGATGTTGTTACGCTACTGTTTAAAAAGGACGCTGTGCTAAATCCAACATATGATTGGCTAGATAAGCCCCATAATCCTCCATTAAAACTTGTACTTGAAGTCGATGTGTTGTACAATTCGTAGAATGATGGTATCCAAAATTTATCATCATATACACTACTATCCCACGTAAAACTATGTGGGTTTGTTGTACTTGTTTGTGTTTTTAATCCGTTTGTAATTGCATTGTATGAACTACTATATTTAGAGTTTGCTTGAGTTTCTTGCCAACTTGTGCCAGTTGCTATCGCCATTGCACTTGGTGAAACAACAAATTCTGAAAAAATATCATAGGAATTATTCATATCAGTATAAATTTGCTGTGTTACTTGTCTTAAAGTTGAACGCGAGTAGTTACCTAATTGGTCATAGTCGGCTTGTGTAACACCACCATACATACCACTTGCATAAGTTTTTCCATCATAGTTGAAATACTCTACTGTGTATGGTCTTGTCATCATTATTGTTAAATAATCTTTTGTACGATAGGTTACTTGCCAGTACACAGGGTTTCCAGCGGCAGTACCCATTTGAAACACTACTGGCGTTCCACTATTTATGTTTGCTGAATTTTGTGTACTTGATACTGAACCTAATGCACCTACCGCTGTAATAAGTTTGTTATAAGTACTAACATCTAAATCACCATTAGTTGTTAACAAATTACCGATATAGCCCGATAAACTTGTTTCTGTGCCTGTAATTGCACCCGATTGTGGCCTACTAGAAATCACACCCCACGTAATTCCGCCAGCCACGAGTGCCACCGCAATAATGCACGACACTATAAGGGTTGTAATTTTTTGTTTTGTCATTTTTGTTTCTTTTCTTTTTCCTCCTTTTTTATATATACTAATTATGACAAAATTTAGCAATTTTGTAAAACGTTTTTGACAACTTTTTACAATTTTACTCCAAAATTAAAAAAAAAGACAACACACGTTGTCTTTTAGTTGCGAGATTATTTTTCAATTTTATTTTTAAAAGGCGAGATTATCACGTCGCTTCGCTCCTCATAATGACAATTTACCTTTAATTTATTTTTTAGGGTACTGTGTCATTGCGAAAAGCATTTATGCTTTGTGGCAATCTCGCCTTTTATTTTAAAAGAATTATTAGCCCCCGTTTCTACAATGAATAAAACGCAGCAATACGATTTTGCAATTCCATATTGTAAAAGCGAACACTTTTAATAGGTGCAAGCAAAGTATTAAGACTAATTAACAAAGCATTAAAAATCTTAAAATTTTGCATAGCGGTTACATCATAAAGTGCGTTGATAGTAATATTTAAATCATCAAGTCTATCTTGCTTAATTTTGCTATCAAGTTTGATAGTTTCTTGAATTTGATTTAAAATCATATTAACATCTTCAAAAAATTGCTCAATAGAATTGAGTTCGCCAGCAGTACATTCTGGACAATCACATTCTTCCACTTCCTCAACAATTTGAGCAGGTTCATCTTTTTTCTCTTTAAAACCTACCCACTCACACAAGTAATCACGGAAAGGCAAAAGCAACTTTTCGTTAAAATCATTAAAACTATCTGTTAAAGACTCTTGCGGAAAATATTGAGCGATAAACTCTTGAAAATCCAACCTACGGGCATCAAACTCACTTAACAAACTAAACACAAGAGCGATTACACGATATGGTTCATTAGGTAATTCTAATTTTGGCTTACCATTTAAACCTGTACCTGTCAGCTTGTTTAATTCGTTAGTTAAGTTATAACCGACAAGGGCTTCCCCCACAATTTCGACAAGTGCGGGACAAGACACCACACTTTTTAACACCTTACTTACTTTTGAATCTGCTATAATAATTTTGGAATTACGCAACTCATCGCACGCCTCCCAAAATGCTTGACACTGCTCCAAATACTCCATTTTTTACTCCTTTGTATGCATAATTATACACATTGTATCATATTTTCCATAAAAACAAAAATGATTTTAAGCAAAAATAAAATAAATTCAAAGCAAATTTGATTGATTAATGACTATAAAATGTGATATAATGAGTTTGTTTTTAAATTAGGAGGCTACGAGTTGTGAAGTTAGAGTTTAGTAATGATGATTTCCAAACAAAATTGATGCTATTGTATATGTTAGAACAAATTGAGATACCTCTAACGGAACAATTTATTTTGGATATTTGCACCACTAGAAACGATTGGATTAATTATATGGAATGTGTAAGTGTATTTCACGATTTATTGCGTGATGGTTTTATCTATACCCCAGATGAACAAGACAACAAACGTTGCAGATACACACTTACAGCAAAAGGCCGCAGTGGGTTGAGTATATATTATGAAGAAGTTCCAGAAGAACTTCGACAATCTATTAGTGAATTTTGCAAAAACAATAGAATGTACTTTAAACGTTTGCAAGAATACATAGCAGACTTCCAGAAGAATAGTGATGGAAGTTATTTAGTTATATTGCAAATTATTGAAACAGCGAGTTCAGAACCTATGTTTGAGGTTAAAATTAACTTACAAACAAGAGCGGACGCAATCAAAGCAGTGGAAATTTGGACTACAAAAGCACCTAGTTTTTACGAATTTGTTTATACTAACTTGCTTAGTTAAAAATTGGAGGAAATATGGAAGCATACAGACCACAAGGGACTTGCGCACGGCAAATCCTATTTAGTGTTGACGAAAAAGGCATTTTGACGGACTTGAAGTTTTTGGGGGGCTGTACTGGCGGGCTACAAGCATTAATTAGATTTACAATCGGTCGTCCTGTTATGGAAGTAATACAGATGTGTGATGGTATAAAGTGTAAAAACGACACGAGTTGTCCAGAACAACTTGCACTAGCACTTAAACATTACATAAAGTTAAAACAACAAGAAGCATTAGGTACACTACCTATGAGGCATAGAGGACACCCAAAAGTGCTTGATACACATTAATTAAAAAAATCACTCTTA
This sequence comes from Clostridia bacterium, assembly GCA_017622115.1. GTDB lineage: Bacteria > Bacillota > Clostridia > Christensenellales > UBA1242 > UBA7867. The sequence goes on along the minus strand of JAGART010000178.1, from coordinate 6,345 downwards.
ATTCAAGAGTGATTTTTTATATATGTTTCCTTGTTAGCAAATTTATAGCAGACTTTTTAAATGGATTTTCGCTTTGTCTGTATATATTTAATAAAATTCCCAGTCCAGCCATAAACATAATGATACTTGTACTACCTGCACTTACCAAAGGCAATGGCAAACCTGTTGGAGGAATCGCTCCTGTAACTACGGCTATATTTAAAATGACTTGAACTGCTAAAATAGTAGAAATACCAACTGCCAAATAGCAACCAAATCTATCTTTTGCGTGAATTGCTATTTTAAATCCATAAAAAATCAAAGCACCAAACGCAAGCACAACAAGCAGTGCACCGACAAAACCTAGTTCTTCCCCTATTATACTAAATATAAAATCACTTTCGGAAAAAGGCAAAAACGAATACTTTTGTCGAGAATTAAAAAGTCCTACACCAAACCAACCGCCAGAGCCTAACGAATAAAGTGACTGAATAAGTTGAAAACCCTCGCCCTGTGGACTTGCCCACGGGTCTAAAAATGCCATAAGGCGAAGCAATCTATATGGTTCTAATATAATTAATAAAGGAATTAAGCACAAAACAGGAATTCCCAAAAGCAAAAGGTGTTTTAATCTCATTCCTCCGACCAAGAGCATAGTTACCATTAATACACCGACACAAATTGTTATCGACATATTTGGCTCTAAAATAATTAACAAACACATTAAACCGCCTGCACCTAGCACAGGCAACGCACCTTTAAAGGTGTTCATCTTATCTTTAAAACGAGCCATATAAGTTGCAGTAAAAATTATAAAACAAAATTTTGCAACTTCACTTGCTTGAAAACTAAACGAACCAAAGCCTAACCAACGTTTTGCACCATACGATTCTATCCCTACCCCTGGAATAAAAACCAACATTAAAACTACAAGACCGACTACAAGAGCAGTAATCCAAAATTTTTTAAGCACTTGATAATCGATAAAGTAAAACAAAATCATAGCACAAGCACCCAGCACCACACCCACTATTTGTTTGGTAGTAAAAAACATACTATCACCATACAATTTTTGAGCATTATAATTTGATGCGGAGTACACCATAAAAATACCAAATATTGCTATACCCAAAGTGAGCAAAAAGACTGGCCAGCAAAACTGGTGTTTACCTTTATAAAAAATATTATACTTCACTTATCCACTCCGCAACTAATTTACAAAAGAAATCGCCACGTTGCTGATAGTCTTGAAATTCATCAAAACTAGCACAAGCAGGACTTAAAAGTATTGTATCACCCGAATTTGCTTCTTTTTTTACAAAATCAAAGGCATTTTCTAAACTTTTAAATCGATTTATCTCAAAATAGTCGTTTTTAAGTGCAGATTTATATATTTTTTTACCATTTTTACCAAAAGCAACTACACCGACAACATTTTTAGGCAAATTTTTAAAGAAAACATCAAAAGATTCGCCTTTATCGCTTCCCCCCAACAACAACCATATTGGCGAAGTAAATGATTTAAGTGCTGATTGTACAGAATGAATATTTGTGGCTTTTGAATCATCAAAAAAGTTTACGCCATTTTTAGCACCGACAAAATCCATTCTATGTTTTGGAGTTTTTAACAAAGGTATGGTAGATTGAATTTGTTCTTCACTCACTCCACCATAAAGAGCCATACCAATAGCACAAATTAAATTTGATAAATTATGTTCGCCTTTTAAATTAAGTTTATCTAAATTTGCAACTATCACTTTTGATTTATTTTCTTGCCACACAATTTGATTATCAATTATACAAATTCCACGTTCATTACTAGGTAAAGAATTTGTACTAAAATAATAAGTTTGAGGATAACTTTTACCTATTAATCTTGTTAATTTTTGGTCATAGTTTAAAAATATTCTGCCGTCCTTGTCCACGCAATCCAACAATTTTTTCTTTGTATCGCAATACTCCCTAAAACCTGAATATCTATCTAAATGGTCTGGTGCTATATTTAGAATTGCACCACATTTAACTTTTAGCCCTTGACAGTATTCAAGTTGGAAACTACTTACTTCCAAAACTACTTTATCTTGTGGCTGAATTTTATCTACACTTTCACTAAAAGGAACACCGACATTACCCAAAAGATATGAACTCAATTTTGAATTATTAAAAAAATCATTTAAAAAATTAACCGTACTTGTTTTTCCATTTGTGCCAGTTATGGCAAAAATAGGAGCAACGTTGAATTTATTAGCATATGCAAGTTCACCTATGATTTCTATATTAAATTTTTGCACTAAATTTAATAATTTTTTAGATAGTTTTACGCCAGGACTTAATACTATGCAATGTATTATGCATAATATGCTTTTGTTAAGTTTAGCCACAATTTTGACGTTTTTATCGATAATTCCGCCTAAAATTAGTTCTTTTGCTAGTTTTTTGTTATTATCATATACAAAAACTTTTTGAGAATGATTAACTAGATGATTTGTAGCAGATATACCACTTCTACCTAAACCTATTACAAGATAATTTTTCATAAAAAGCCCCCTTTTTACAGCAGACTACAAAGCACACCCAAAACACAAGCAATAATAGTCACTACTATATATATGGCGACAATTTTAGTTTCATTCACTCCTTTTTTCTCAAAATGATGATGAAGCGGTGCCATTAAAAACACTCTACGTTTTGTACGCTTATAATGAAGCACTTGAATTACCACACTTACAGCACTTACCACAAACACTACACAGATAATAGGCAACAACAAAGTCCAACCAGAAAATACAGCAAGCGAAGTAATTACCCCACCTAGTGCTAGCGAACCCGTATCACCCATAAAAATTTTTGCAGGAAAACTATTAAAACACAGAAAAGCCAACAATCCACCCGCAGTTGTTACTCCCACTAGCATTAAATTTTGTAATTGCTGTGAAATATCTCCACCACCACCATTTGCAAGAAGTTTTACATCTGTTATTCCTATTATAGCAACAATACCTATAAGCATTATAAAACTTGTCCAGCCAGTAAGGCCATCTAATCCATCTGTAAGATTAGAAGCATTTGTCATTGCCAAAAATACAAAAATTACAAATGGTATTATTCCCCAACTTAAATCGACTTCGCCACCCCAAGGCAAGTAAATAACAGAACCCATAATTCCGCTATAATACATAAAAAGACCAGCGATAACAGCAATACCAACTTGTCCTATAACCTTTTGATAGGCACGCAAACCTAAATTTTTATGAGTATGCACTTTTATAAAATCATCTAAAAATCCCAGTAAGCAATAGCCAAAAAACACGCCTAACGCAACATAAGCGACTGATGCTTGTCCATTACAAAAAACAAGAGCAATAATAATTGCAGGTAACACAAAAATAAGCCCACCCATTGTAGCCGTTCCTTGCTTATTTTTGTGTGCTGTTACATATTCTAAAATCTCTTGTTTTGCTCCTACTTTTTTTGCTAACTTAATGACCAGCGGAGCAAAAAGAACCGCCACTAAAAAAGTCAACAAAAAAGCAAGAAGTAAATTTACCATTTGACCGCCTCTAATTGTATTTTCTCGTATTCGCTAGATATAGTTTCTGCATCACTATAAGGTATTTTTTGCCCCTTTATATCAAGATAGTTTTCTGCACCTTTACCAGCGATTACAACGACATCACCTTTATTTAATTGTCTTAATGCATAATTTATTGCCATTTTTCTATTTTCTATGCAAATATAATTAGATGTAAGACTTTTTACTCCTTTTTCAATGTCTTTTATTATTTCGTTTGGTTCTTCGTAACGAGGATTATCACTTGTAATTATAGTAAAATCAGCCAGTTTGGCACTAATTTTGCCCATAATTGAACGTTTTGAAGTATCTCTATTACCACCACAGCCAAAAAGTGAATAAATTTTGCCTTTTGTAACTTTACGCACACTAGACAAAATATTTTCAATTCCATCAGGTGTATGAGCATAGTCAATCACAGCATAAGCACCGTTTGCTAGCATAACCACATTAAATCTGCCCTCTACAAAATCACAAGTACTTAATCCAGCCTTAATTGCAGATTGATTTATACCTAATGCAGTACAAGCAACTCCTGCACCCATTGCATTGTAAACATTAAATTCACCAATTAATCTAGTATTGATTGCATTTAAATTATCTTGAATATTTAAGAAGTAAGTAGTTCCATTTAGCGTATAATTAATTTTTGTAGCAAAACAATCTGCTGGATTTTTTAATCCATAAGTTAGCATCGGAATTTCAGGGTTATTCATTACAATAGACAAACCTGCTACATCATCTACATTAACTACACCAACTTTACAATATTTAGGTGTCAAAAACTCTTTTTTTACTTCTAAATAATTTTGAAATGTCCCAAAATAATCTAAATGGTCTTGTGTAACATTAGTTAAAATTCCAACATCAAAAACCAGTCCAGAAATTTTTTGCAAATCTATCGAATGGGCACTAACTTCCATAACTACAAAATCAATTTCTTGCTGAACCATATCGTAAAAAATCTTGTGTAACTCAATCGGGTCAGGAGTAGTTAGATTTGCAGGTGATTTTTGTTGGTTAATAACAACACCTATTGTGCCTATAACACCAACTTTATAACCAGCCATTTCCAAAATGTTTTTTATCATATAAGTAGTAGTCGTTTTCCCGTTTGTACCCGTTACTCCAATTAATTGAAAGTTCTTTCTTGGATTATGATAAAAATTTTCAGCACATTTACCTACTACTTCACGAGTATTATTAACTACTATTTGAGGAACAGGAACATCTAAAAGTCTTTCAACAACCAAAGCGATAGCACCTTTTTGTATAGCAAGTTCCGCCAAATCGTGGCTATCTTGATTTTGTCCTTTTATGCAAAAAAACAAAGTGTTTTTTGTAATGTCATTTGTATTCATTGATATATGACTTATTTCCAAATCGATAAAATTATTTAATTTACAATCTATATCACATAATACTTTACTTAATTTCATTTCATACCCCTTGTAATAGTATATAATAAAAAATAACAAATAACTTCGAAACGCAAAAATAGACAAAATTTAAGTTTTTATCATAATTATCGCCCCAGCAAACACTTTTTCGCCAGCGGGAATATGTTGCCAAGTTACAAAGTCGCCATCACCATCAAGTTCGTATTCTAATTTCATTTTTTTAAGCAAGCCAACTGCCTCTGTTATTGATAGACCTATTAAATTAGGAACATCAATTGTAGGTTTTAGCTTTTCCAAATCTTCTGTTAAATTTGTTGGTGCGATATTTTTATAAGTGAAAATTCCGCTAAAAACCTGTTTAGCATAAGGAGCAGCGACTAGACTACCATAATAAACACCAGTACTAGGCTCATCTACACATAAAAGCAATACGTATTCTGGATTTTCGACCGGATAACAACCAACAAACGAAGAAACATATTTACCATTTGCTACGTGCCCATCTTCATACTTTTGAGCAGTTCCTGTTTTACCACCAATCCTATAACCTGGAACAAAACTATATAATCCTTTTGTACTAACAACACCCTCCATAAGTTGAGCCACTTGATTAGAAATAGTTTTATCTAACACCTTACGTACTGGTACTGCATCAAATTGTTTAACAGTACCATCAGCACTTGTAATAGATTTTACAAAATGAGGTTTATACAAAGTGCCATTTAACACAGCACAAACGCTTGTAATCATTTGTAGTGGAGTAACTGCCACCGCTTGACCAAAAGCAATACGTGCTAAATCTACATTTTTTACATTGTCTATATTCATCATAATACCTGAACTTTCTCCGTAAAAATCCACACCAGTTGCTGTACCTATTCCAAATCGTTTTAAGTATTCATAAAGTTTGTCTTTGCCCAATCGCAAACCTAAATCCATAAAAACGGAGTTACAACTATTTGCTAGTCCCTCTGCAAGTGTTTGTGAACCGTGTCCTTTTGTACGCCAGCATTTGATTTTTTCTCCATCTACCACCCTATAACCTGGGTCGAAAAATTTTTCTTCAATATTTGTAATCCCCTCATTTAAAGCGGCAGAAATAGTAAATAACTTAAATGTACTACCTGGCTCATAAACATCAACAATATTCACGTTTTTACTATATGCTAAAAGTTTCTCAACATCATCACGTGGTGGATTATTTAAATCAAAACTAGGCTTTGAAACCATAGACACAATTTCGCCATTATTTGGGTTCATTATAATTGCAGTTACCCCTTTGGCTTGTTGCTCTAATAATGCCCTATCTGCTACATCTTCAAGTACTTTTTGAATATTTGCATCTATTGTTAAAGAGATATCACACCCCGCAATACCTGGAACAAAACTCGTTGT
>JAGART010000018.1 GCA_017622115.1 Clostridia bacterium | reverse complement strand
TAAATCACGAAATCAATTTGAATACTAAAAACTTGAAAGAATGCAAAACAGAAGAAAGCAAGAATGAGTGTATTGCTAATGGGCGACAATTAAAAGAAAAATTGAAAACTATTTCTGATAGTTTTGCCGAAGTTAAAAATAAGTATGATGTACTTATGTTGACTGTTCCAAATGATATGGCAGAAGACACACCAGTAGGCGAAGATGATTCTGGAAATGTAGAGGTTTATAAGTACAGCGAGCCAACAAAATTCAATTTTAAGCCAAAATCTCACGTAGAACTTGGAAAAGAACTTGATTTATTGGATTTTGACCGTGCAAGTAAAGTGGCTGGTAGTAAATTTTACTTTTTAAAAAATCAACTTGTTAATTTGCAATTAGCATTGGAAACATTTGTAATAAGAAAACTTACAAGTAAAGGTTTTTCTCCTGTTATAACTCCAGATTTAGCAAAAACTTCTATATTGTTAGGTTCTGGATTTAATCCACGTGGTGCTGAAAGCAATATATATAAATTGGAAGATTTGGACTTGAATTTAATTGCAACAGCCGAAATTACTATTGGTGGTATGCACGCAAACGAACAATTTAGTTATACAGATTTGCCTAAAAAATATGTGGGTATTAGTCATTGTTTTAGACGTGAAGCGGGTGCTGCTGGTAAGTTAGATGCAGGTTTATATAGAGTTCATCAATTTACAAAGGTTGAAATGTATCAATTTACAACAGTAGAGCAAGGTGAAGAAGCATTACAAGAATTATTAGCTATTGAAAAAGAAATATTTGAGGAATTAAAAATTCCTTATCACGTGGTTAGAATTTGTTCTGGTGATATGGGTGCTCCGGGATACAAAAAGTATGATATTGAAGCGTGGATGCCTGCTCGTGGTGAATTTGGTGCTTATGGTGAAGTTACATCAGTAGGTAATTTTAGAACTTTTCAATCTCGTAGATTAAATATTACTTATATTGATAAAGATGGCAAAAAGCAATATGTTAATACTTTAAATGGTACAGCGATTGCTTTGACAAGAGTTATTTTGGCTATTATGGAAAATTATCAACAAGAAGATGGTTCTATTAAAGTTCCAGAAGTTTTGCAAGAACTTGTAGGTTTTGATGTAATTAGTAAAAAATAATTATTAAATTAATAAAAACACCTTTAAAATAGATAATTAAGGTGTTTTTTAATATATATAAGTTATATTTATTTGTTTAAATTATAGAAAAAGGTGAGAAATTATGAGTAATAATTATAATATAAGAGAAAAATTAACTCTTGGAGGTTTTTGTGTAATGGCATCTAGTGCACCTGTTACTGCGGCGTTAAATTTGGCTAATATTTTGCCAACGGAGTATTGTTTGCCATTTTGTTTGGCTACTTTTGCTTTGGGTGCTAGTGTTTTAATTGGTGTTAATGTTGAGGTTTTTCGTAATTTATGATAATTGTTATTAATTATTAAAAAAATCCGTGTTTTTTCACGGATTTTTTGTTTATTCTTTATCGATTACTGCTTGTGCTTGTGCTATCATAACAGATGGAATTTTATTTGGAACACAACTAATCTTGTTGATTTTTATGTCCATTGCAAGTTTAAGACTATTAGGGTCTGCTACCATATCGCCGAGTAACCAAATAGGCATATTAGGTTTAATTTTGCGTATTTTTTCAACCGCTAAATTGATTAACTCAAATACACCATTTTTGTCCATAGTTTCAAATGGGTCAGCATAGATTAAGTTATCATCATAGTAATCTTGTAAAAATTTCATACAGTCATCACTACTAAAACCAAATGTAAGTTGTGTTAAATCGTTTGTACCAAAACATACAAAATCAGCATTTTCGGCAATTTTATCAGCAATTAAACAAGCACGAGGAGTTTCTAGCATACAACCTATTTTGTAAGGAACTTTAATTTTGCTAGATTTTAGTATTTCATTAGCAGTTTTATTAATTATACTTGCGAGTATTTCAAATTCAGGCAAAATTGCTACCATAGGCACTAAAAATTGTAGGGTAGGGAGTTTGCCAGTACGGCGTTTTGTTTCTAATGCTGCATTAATTATTGCAGTAACTTGAATTTGTGCAAATTCTGGGTGCATAATCAACATACGGCAACCACGAATACCTAAAATAGGGTTAGATTGTTTTAAATCATTGTATATAGGTTTAATTTCATCAAAAGGAATGCCCATATCTTTTGCAAGCATACGTAGTTCATTTTGAGTTGTAGGGATAAATTCATTAAGTGTTGCATCAATTAAACGAATATTGATTTCTTTATCGCCAGATTGCTCAAAGATTTTAATCATATCTGCTGTTTGATATTTTAATATGCTTTTTTCTGCATTTTCTCGTATTTTTCCATTTGGTGCAAGTAAAAATTTGCGTAAAGCAGTAAGTCTGTCTGCTTGATAAAACATATTTTCAGTACGCACTAAACCAACACCATCAGCACCTAATTCTAATCCACGTTTAATTTTTTGTGGTGAATCTGCATCTGCGTAAACAGAAATTGATTGTTTAGTCTTTGCCCAGACTATAACTGTTGCTAAATCGCCCTCAATTTTTGGCTCTGTTAAAGGCAATTTTTCACCATAAATTTTTCCTGTTTCAGCATTGATAGTTATGTAGTCGCCCTCTTTGTAGTTCATTCCGCCTAATTTAACAACGTGTGTTGTTTCGTTAAATGTTAAACGTTTTGCTCCGATAATGCAAGGAATAGACTTATTGCGAGCAATTACACTAGCATAACTATTGTAGCCTGATTGTAAGGTAACTAAACCGCTTGAAACAGCAATAGCATCAGCATCTTGTGGGTTTAGGGCTTCTTGAATTAAAATTACGTCGTGTCCAGCACCTGCATACAACAAAGCACTTGCACTACTTAAAGCAATTACACCACAAGCACAACCTGGGTATCCGCAAACACCTTCTGCCAAAGAACGAGAACCTTTTAAACGCATTTCATCACAAGTAGGTTGCATTAGTGTTTTTATGCCATCTGCATCAATAGACATTAATGCTTGATTTTTGTTAAATACTCGTTCTTTTGCCATATCTACTGCAAGTTTAACACTCGCCATAGGACTACGTACTGCATCTTCAACTTGCATTATGTATAGTTTGCCTGATTGAACGCAAAACTCTATACTTTTTAAATCTTGATAATAATCTTCAATCTTTTTACAAGCATTTGTTAATTCTAAATGAACAGCAGGATTTTCTTTTTTGAGTTCGGTCATATCATAAGTGTAGTTTAATAATAAACCACTTTTTTCTTGTGCTTGACGAAGCATTTCGCCAGTAACTTCTTTTTCGCCACTTATAGGGTTACGTGTGTGGGCTACACCTACACCACTAGATATATCATAGTTACCAAATACCATTTGTTGCACGCTTACAGCACAACCTATTTCATCGGAAATCATATTAGAACGGCGATAAGTTTTTGCAAGTTCACTATTCCAACTATCTAAACCTGCTCTAATAGCCTCAAATAATTGAGTTGCAACATCTTGTGGGAATGCTGTTTTTGTGGCTTTTTTGTATAATTTTTTGTATTGCGAAATTAATTTTTGTAAAATATCTGGCTCTGGTAATCCTGCGTTTTCTTTGCGAATTTCTAATTCGTTTTGTTTAAATTCTTTTTCATCTAATTTCATTACGATTGTACTATAATCACGAATAAAACGAGCATAACACTCTAAACCAAATGCTGGATTTTTGTTGTTTTTAATAAGGTGGGAGGTAATAGTGTCATTCATACCAACATTTAATATAGTTTTTGCTAAACCTCTACACGGAACACTCGCCCCAGTACGTACACTTAATAAAAGCGGTTCTTCTGTATCACCAAACTTGCACTCACTAACTTCTTCAACCTTTTTTAAAGCACGCAAAATTTGCTCCAACATATCGTTAGGCAAAATGCTTTTATTCTTAAAATAATGATTGCAACCATCTGTTGATATAGTAAACCCGAATGGCATAGGTAGGTTTAATTGTGTAATTTGTGCTAAATTTGCACCTTTTTCTCCTAAAAGAGCATAATCTCCAATGCTTCCTTCATTAAAATTAAAAACGTATTTTTTAGCCATTTTTTCCTCCGTATTTTTCACGACTTAATATAATTATATTAATTTTGCAAAAGAAACGCAAGCAAAATGAACGTTCAAAAAAAAATTATAAAAAAAAGAGTAAACTTTTTGTTTACTCTGCATCTTTAAAAGCATCAATAAATACTGGGGCATCTAAAAATTCAATCAAACTCATATTAAATCCTTTTGCAATTAATGCAATAGATTTAAGTGTTATATTTTTATTACGTTGATTTATTATATAGTCCATACTGCCGTGAGGAATTCCAGACTCAATTTCTAATCTATACATAGTCATTTTTCGTTCTGTTAAAAGTTGATTTATTCGATGGGCAGTTGCTTCACAAAAATTCATAGATGTTCCTTAAAAACTTATTGTTTTGCTAAAAGTGGTTCTATTTGTGTAACTTGTATAGGTTTTTGCTCTAAATTATCAAGCGTTTCTGCAAGTCCATTTCCAAATTGATTTGCCTGTTCGGTTAAATTGCGGAAAAGAGCATTACTTGCAGTTGCAAAATTATCGCCTGCATAACCTCTGTCAATAAGATAAATTTCTAATTCATCACGTATTAATGAAATTTGCAATGGTAGTTTATTTGTAATTATTTGCTCAAATTTATTGAATTTTTGGGCAATTTTTTGCTGAATTTTTTGAGTGTTTTCTGCATTATATGCGTTTACATAAAATTCAGTTAAATTTGTAGTTAAATTGCCTGTAATATCGGTAGCGAGTAGGGCAACATAGGCTTCATCTTCTACAGATATTTTTTGTGCTTTGTTGTTTTTGAATTGTGATATTGTATTTACAAAGGTTGTCCAAATGCGGGCATTACCTGTTTTTAAAATTTCATTCAATAAATTATTTTGCATAATATGTACCTCCTAAACATTGAAACGGAATACGATTATATCGCCATCTTGTACTATATAATCTTTGCCTTCCATACGGACTTTACCAGCCTCACGGGCTTGATTGTATCCGCCTAAACTTACTAAACTATCGTAACTAACGATTTCTGCTTTAATAAAGCCTCGTTCAAAATCTGTATGAATAACTCCTGCGGCTTGTGGTGCTTTTGTGCCTTTTTTGATTGTCCAAGCACGCACTTCTTTTTCACCAGCAGTTAAGAAACTCATAAGCCCCAAAAGGGAATAACTGGCTTTAATTAAGCGAGGAAGACCGAGTTCTTTAATGCCATATTCATCTTTAAATAACTCTAAATCTTCGGGTGTAAGTTCACTCAATTCTGCTTCTAGTTCGGCACATATTTCTAATACTGTGCTGTTTTCTTTTTTTGCAATTTCTCGTAGTTCGCTAACGAATGGGTCTGTGATGCTTTCTGCCATTTGTTTTTGCGAAATATTAGCAATATACATAGTAGGTTTTGCTGTAATCAAAAAAGCATCTTTAAGTATTTTTTGTTGTTTTTCATCTAGATTTAAAGACCTAGCAGGCAAACCTTTTTGTAATTGCTCATATGCAAGAGTGAATACCGCTTCTTGCTCTTTTGCAAGTTTATCACCACTACGAGAAAGTTTTGCAATACGAGCAAGTTGTTTTTCGAGTGATTCTAAATCAGCCATAATCAATTCTAAATTAATTGTTTCGACATCACGACTAGGATTTACATTACCATCAACGTGAATAATTTGACCATCTTCAAAACAACGTACAACGTGCAAAATTGCATCAACTTCTCTAATGTGAGATAAAAACTTATTTCCTAAACCTTCACCTTTGCTAGCACCTCTAACAAGTCCTGCGATATCTACAAATTCGATAGTAGCAGGTGTGATTTTTTGAGTATTATACATTTTGCCTAAAACTTCTAACCTTTCATCTGGCACAGAAACCATTCCAACATTTGGTTCTATCGTACAAAAGGGATAATTTGCACTCATAGCACCCGCTTTTGTAAGAGCGTTAAAGAGTGTACTTTTGCCGACATTTGGAAGCCCAACAACACCTAATTTCATTTTTAATCTAGTCCTTTTAATTATTTATACTATAAATATAACCTAACTAAAAGAAAAAGTAAAGTAAAATGCAAATTTTTTACAAATTGATTGTGTATGCTCAAAATTTTTAAAGCATTATTTTTTATTTTACATAACAAACAATATTTGTTATAATTAGTTGGAAAGTAGTAAAAAAGGGAGTAAATGATTGTGCAATATTTTGAAACTATTGAGGATAGAGATGAATATATCAAACAAATGCAACTTTATGCCTTGCAACTTTAGTGCAAGTCTTACTGATACTTACGAAAGGTCTTCAAAACTTGCTAATTTGCAAAAAGATGTGCAAATAGCAAATTATTTAAAATAGGAAGCGAAGATTTATGCAGAAGATGAACAAGAAAAAATTGAAATATATAATTATAATAAACAACAAATAGAAAAAAATAATCAAGAAATACAATCATATTTTGAAGTAAGTGAAGGCAATAATAAAGAATTAATTAAAGAATAATAAATATAAAATGTGGTTAATTTAATTATTGAGTAATTTTAAAATACGAGAATTTTAAAAAGGAGCAAAAAATTGAATAAAATTCCTTTTAATATGGATTTAGATAGTGTTTATAAAGAATACAAATCAAACAAACACGGTTTAGACTCTAAAACGGCTAAAAATCGATTAAATGAGAATGGTGCAAATGAATTGACTAGTGCAAAAAAGAAAAGTAAATTAGCACGGTTTTTGGGGCAATTTAAAGATGTTATGATTATAATTTTGCTTATTGCTTCTGTTGTAACTGCTGTAATCGCTCTTATTCATCAAGAATATATG
>JAGART010000177.1 GCA_017622115.1 Clostridia bacterium | reverse complement strand
TGTGGTTGCTGTGATAGTAAGTCCGGTAATATCCATAGTAAAAGGTGATTTTGATTGGAAGTCTATCTTTACAGAATCTAGTTATCAAGTAGATGAAAATATAATGGCAAGTATTAATAATCAAAATATTCAAGTATTACAAGATGAATTATCAAACTGTTTGCAACAAAATGGTTATAAGGGAGTGGAAGTTATGATTTCTACAAATTTTATAAATAATGAAATAAAAATAAACTATATTTATGTCAATTTATGCGATTTAGTTCTAAATGAAAATATTGAGCATATAGATTATTATACCAATATAAAGGAGTTGATTAAAAAGCAAATCAATATAGAGGAGGACAAAATAGTAATATATGGCTAAATTAGATTTCTCTTTTGTTAATAAGTGGTTTGCAAAGTTAAAAAAGGTCAAGCACATTGAGATTTATGCAGTAGTTATAATGGCTATACTAATTTTGGTTATATGGTTTTTCCCTACGGGAGAAAGTAAAACGAATGTAACAACGCAAGCGACATCTATGACTACTGCACAAAACTATGCTAAATCTCTGGAAGAAAGATTAAATAAAGTCTTATCCAGTATCTCGGGGGCGGGAAATGTAGATTGTATGATTACTCTTGATGGAGAGGTCGAACTTGTATTGGCGTATTCTAATGATGAAAAAAATAGTTCAACTCAAAATACAACATCTGGTGGTACTATAAATAAAACAGAAACTTCGAATACGAGTAAAGAGCCTATATTAATTACGGTGAATGGTTCGAGTGAGCCTCTTGTGTTGTATGAAATAATGCCAGATATAAAAGGTATAGTAGTTGTGGCAACTGGGGCGAATGATGTTAGAGTGAAACTTGATATATTAAAAGCCGTGCAGGCTTTATTAAAAGTTGATAGTTCTCAAATAGAAATTTTTACAAAAAGTTAGTAATTTAAAGGAGATATAAAATGGTTACAAAGAAAAAGAAAATTATTGTTTTAAGTGTGATGATGGGGTTGTTGGTTTTGACTGGATTTTTAAATGTTACTTTAAATCAATCTAATGATGAAGTAGTAAACACAAGTGGAACGGTTACATCTGCAAACTTTTTTTCAACATATCGTACTGATAGAGATGTAGCAAGAAGTCAAGAAAAACTATATTATCAAGCCATTTTAGATAGTTCTAATACTACAAGTGATGAAAGAACTGCCGCTCAAACAGCGTTGGCTAATATTGCTTCGACTATTGAAAAAGAATTGTATTTAGAGGGAAATATTAAAGTTAAAGGCTATGATGATGTTATCGTTTCTATGACCGATAATTTTGTTAATGTTATGGTAAAAGCAAGTGAATTAAATGATGCACAAGTCGCTCAAATAGTACAAGTTGTGCAAGACCAAACAAAAAAATCTATTGACAATATAAAAATAATTCCTGTCGTTTAGTTGATTTCATACATTTATTGTGCTATAATTTAGTTAAGTTTAGAGGTGAATTATGGCAGTAGAAAAAATGAATAGTTCTCAACCGGGTAGAGTAAGTTATAATAAAACAATTTTATTGTCTATTATCAATCTTGCTGCAAAAGAAATAAGTGGCGTTGCTGGCTTGTGTGAAAATTTTGGTGGCTCTAAATTAGGTAAATTGTTTAGCACAAATTACTATGAGGGCGTAAAAGTTGTTCATTCAAGCGATGGACTTGCAATAGACGTTTATATTAATGTTTATTCAAATTATAATGTGGCAGATGTTGCTTGCCGTGTGCAAGAAAATATCAAGAATAGTATTACCTCTATGACAGAAGCAACTGTAAAATCTATAAACGTTCACGTTTTAGGTGTAGAGTTTGCAAAAGCAGAATAACAAAACCCCAAATTTTGGGGTTTTTAGTTGTATAAAGGAGTAGTTTTATGAGTAGAACACAAGCAAGAGAAATTGCATATAAAATGCTTTTTTCTAATCAATTTTTAAATAATGGTTTTGAAGAAAGTGTATTTGTCGAGATTTTAGATGGACAAAAATGTAGTGAAACTGATATGGAGTTTATTAAGTCTATCGTTGTAGGTGTACAAGAGCATTCAAGCGAATTGCAAGAGATAATTAGTCGTAATTTAAGTGCTTACAAGTTTGAACGCCTTTTTTCAGCAGACAAAGTTGCGTTGCTTTTGTGTGTTTATGAGATGATTTATTGTCAAGATACACCTAAAAAAGTAGCAATTAATGAAACTTTAAACCTTGTAAAAAAATATTCAACAGAAAAAAGTGTCGCATTTGTAAATAGTGTATTGAGTAAAATTTACAAGGAAATTTCAAATGAGTAATATGATTTCTGTTAGTCAATTTAATAATTACGTGCATAATATTTTTTTAGCAGAAGAACTTTTGCAAAATATTCAAATTTATGGTGAAGTTAGTGGGTTGAGTTTTTCTGGTGGCAATTTGTACTTCTCAATTAAAGATGAGGGTGCTGTATTAAATTGTGTTAAGTTTGGTTATGCAAACGGTTATGTGCCAAAAGAAGGGGAAATGATTTTGGCGCGTGGTTCGCCTAATTACTATGTAAAAGGTGGACGATTTTCGTTTAATGTTGCAAAGATTGAACCTTATGGACAAGGCTTATTGTATAAACAATTTTTAGAATTAAAAGCAAAATTAGAGTCTGCTGGAATGTTTGATGCTTCAAAGAAAAAACCTTTACCCGAAGTTATTAAAAGAGTAGGAGTTGTGTCCAGCGAAACAGGTGCTGTAATACAAGACATTATAGATATTACTGGCAGAAGAAACCCTATGCTTGATATTGTTTTGTATCCTGCAAAAGTACAAGGTATAGGTGCGGAAGTAACTATTATTGCTGGAATTGAAGCATTGGAGCAAACTGATGTTGATGTAATTATTATTGCTCGTGGTGGTGGCTCTGCGGAAGATTTAAGTACTTTTAATGATGAAAAATTGGCTTATGCAATATTTAATGCAAAAAAACCTATTATAAGTGCGGTGGGACACGAAACAGATTTTACTATTGCGGATTTTGTGGCGGATTTGCGTGCTCCTACACCATCTGCTGCTGCCGAACTTGTTGCTATTGATTTAGTATCTTTAAGACAAAGTTTACAAACTAATGTAAATAGATTATTGCGTACAAGTGAAACATATTTTGAAAAGTGCAAAACACATCTTGTAGCCCTTTCTCAATATATTTGCTCTAATGCTGAAATATATTTAAATCAAAAAGTCAAACAAATTTATGATGTTTATTCTAAAATGCAAATGGAAGTTATACTTAATTTTCAAAAGAAAGAACACAATTTTAGTTTATTAGTTAATAAGTTGGAGGCTACAAATCCTATTAAAATTTTGAAGATGGGTTATAGTCAAACAATGTTAAATGATAAAGTGATAAATAGTATTAAAGATGTTGCTGTTGAAGATGAAATAAAAGTCAAAGTTAGTGATGGTGTTTTAGATTGTAAAGTAATAGATAAAAGTGAGGAATAAAAATGAGTTTTGAAGAATTAGTAAAAAGACTAGAAGAAATAGTTGAAAGAATGGAAAGTGGTGAAGCAAAATTAGACGAAGTAAACAAATTATTTAGTGAGGGTGCAGAAATTACAAAGCAATGTTATCAAATGCTAAATGATACAAAAGGTAAAATTACAGTACTTCGTGAAGAAATGGCAAAGTTGGTAGAAAAACCTTTAAATGAGTAACTTTTACTCATTTTTCTTTTTGTAAATTCATAAAATATTATGTGGAAAGAGAAGTTGAATTTTTTAATAGCGAAGATGAGCAAAAAATTGAAATATTAAATGTAAAAAAAGTACGAGCCAAAAGAAATACAAAATGGCTAGTGCAAATTTTCTTTACATCTTTAAGTTTATCTATTTTGTTTGCACTTATTGCAGAATTAATGTTATCTCATACAAGTTTAGCATTAGCGCTTTTTTTAATTCTTCTTTTAATGGGGGTTAGTGTTGTTTTTGATTTGATAGGTGTGGCTGTTACTGCGTGTAGTATAAAGCCTTTGCTAGAAATGAACAAAAAAAATATAAACGGTGCAGACATAGCGGTAAAATTAGTTAAAAAAGCAGACAAAGTTTCTTGTATTTGTACTGATGTTGTAGGGGATATTTGTAGTATTTTGTGTGGTGCTGGTGGTGTAACAATCACGGCAATTTTAATTAATATTTCGCCTACATTAAATACTTTTGTAGTGTCATTATTGATAAATGCTATGATTGCTTCGATTACTATTTTAGGTAAAGCGATAGGCAAAACTTATGCGCTAAATTATTCAACAAAAGTAGTTTTAAAGGTCGCTAGACTATTCTTTTTGTTTAAAAAACACAAAAAAAGCAAATCCAAAAAATAAAAAAGTCCTTTATTTAAGCCAAAAATAGGCATTTTGTATATTTATAACTGCTTTTTTCGTATAAATATTCAAAATAGTATTGCATAATTATAAATTTTGTTATATAATGTTTATGCATATAAAATTAATAAGGACGGATAGAAAAAATGGCAAGAAGTACACGTCAGTCAAAAATTATTGAAATTATTAATAGAGATGAAATAGATACACAAGATGAATTAGTAAGTGCTTTAAAAGAAGCTGGATTTAACGTTACACAAGCAACTATTAGTAGAGATATTAAAGAATTAGGTTTGTTTAAAGTTTCTGGCGAACGCAAAAAATACAAATATGCTGTTGTTGATAATGAAAATCGTAGTTTTACAAACAAAATAAATGATATCTTTAAAGAAGCAGTTTTAAGTATCAAATCTGTATTAAATCAAGTAGTAATAAAAGCACTTCGTGGTACAACTGGTGCTGTATGTAGTATAGTTGATAGAATGGCTATGACAGCAGTTTTGGGTTGTGTATGTGGCGAAGATACTGTTTTGATTATTACAGAAAGTGAAGAAGCCGCTGTGCAAGTTCAAAAAAGATTGACAGACCATCTTGAAAATTGTTAAAAATTTTAACACAACTTTTTAAAAATAGTTGTGTTTTTTCTTTTCTTGTTTTATAATGACTTTAAGAACATTTGAGCGAGGTAATTTATGTTATTAAGTATCTTTGTAAAAGATTTCGCACTTATAAAAGAAATGAATGTTGATTTTTCTAGTGGGCTAAATGTGATTACTGGTGAAACAGGTGCGGGTAAATCAGTGTTGATTTCTGCTATTAGTTTCGCTTTGGGGAGTAGAGCAGATAAAAGTAATATTCGTACAAATTCACAAAGTGCAAGTGTACAAGTTGTTTTTGATATTTCTCATAATAATAATGTAGTTGATAAACTTACAGAATTAGGAATTCCCGCTGATGAAAATTTAATTGTTAGCCGTAAGGTAAGTTTAGATAATAAAAATGAGATTAGAGTAAATGGTGTGATTGTTAATCTTAATATGCTCAAATCGATTACATCACTTTTAATAGATATTTATGGACAGCACGAACATCAAGCCCTTTTAGATGTTAATACTCATATAAATTTTTTAGATGATTTTATAGGTGATATATTAAATAAAGATAAAGAAAAGTTGGCAGACCTATTAAGTCAAAAAAATGAAATTAAGAAACGCATAGAAAGTTTAGGTGGAGATGAATTATCACGAGCAAGAGAGCGAGAAATGCTCGTGTATCAAATTGAAGAACTGCAAAAGGCAAATTTAAGTATTGGCGAAGAAGATGAGTTGCAAAGTAAAAAAACAAAAATGCAAAATGTGCAAAAAGTTGTTTCTGCTATAAATTTAGCACGAGATTTACTAACAGAAACATCTCTTGGTTCTGCTACTCAAAATACATACAATGCGGAAAAAGCAATAAACAATATTTCAAATATAGATAGTGATTTTGAAAATTTAAGTAATCGCTTGAAAAGTGCAAATATTGAATTAGAAGATATTTCAGATACATTACAATCTAAATTAAACGAATATGATTTTAGTGAGTTGGAATTTCAAGAGATAGACAATCGTTTGGATTTAATAAAAAATCTAAAACGTAAATATGGCTCATCTATTGATGAAATGCTGGCATTTTTGGAAAATGGGCAAAAGCGTTTATTAGAATTAGAAGATAGCGAAGCAATTTTGCAAGAGTTACAAACAAATTTAAATGAAATCAGTAATAAAATTATAGAAGTGTGCAAATCTATAACTACTCAAAGAAAGCAAGGTGCAAAAGTTTTTTGTGAAGCAATATTAAAAGAGTTAAGTCAATTAGGTATGAAAAACTCTGTTTTTGAAATAGATTTTCAAGAGTGTGAACCTACTTTTAATGGTGCTGATGTAATCGAGTTTATGTTTTCTGCAAATTTGGGTGAACCACTAAAACCGCTAGTAAAAGTTATTTCAGGCGGTGAGATGTCAAGATTTATGTTGGCTTTTAAAATAGTTATGGGAAATGTACAAGAAATCGATACTCTCATTTTTGATGAAATTGATAATGGTATAAGTGGAGTAGTAAGCAACGAAGTTGGACAAAAAATGGCTGTGTTGGCAAAGAATACTCAAATTTTAACAGTTACACACCTTGCCACAATCGCTAGTTTTGCAAATTGTCATTTTCAAATAGCAAAAAGTGTAATTGATGGTCATACACACAGTGGATTAATTAAATTAGATAGTGAGGGAGAATTAAAAGAAATTGCAAGACTTGCGGGAGGAAATAATCAATCCGAAATAGGTCTTGCTCACGCAAAAGAACTAAAATTGCATGCTCAACAATTTATTTTAAACTTAAAATGACAAAATTTTACGTATTCATTTTAGTATAAAAATCCTACAAACTCAAAAAATAAGTCGAAGGAGTTACTTATGAAGTTTAGTAGGATTTTTTTATTTGCTATTTTTTCTATATCAATTATATTTGCTATAATATGTTGGGCTGTGCCTTTTGATGAGATTTACAAAATGCCGAGTAATTTAATAGTTGACACGTCCAAAGATGGTCAATCAAATGTAGGTTCTTTGGTAAATACTAGATACAATGAAGAAACAAATACAGTTGACTTTATGTTATTAAATGCTGTTAAATTACATTCTGTAAATGCAGTAGATAGTAAAAAGAAAGTTTATTTAGGTGGCGAAACTTTGGGATTTTCTTACTATGGGGACGGTGTTTTGGTTGTATCAAATAATGGTTTAGGATTTGAAAATGAAGAACTTTTAGAAGGCGATATTATTAAAAGCATAAATAATGTACCTATAACACGTGTATCTAAAATAAGTGAAGTTTTGAATAGTCAAGATGTCAAAGATGGTGTTGTTGTAAAAATTGTACGTGATAATCAAGAAGTAGAAAAGAAATTAAAGCCTGCTTATGATGTTCTTACAAAAAAATATAAATTAGGTGTTTGGGCAAGAGAAAGTTTAAGTGGAATAGGAACTCTTACTTTTATTGAC
>JAGART010000176.1 GCA_017622115.1 Clostridia bacterium | reverse complement strand
CCCCCCCCCCCAGCACTTTGCTGAAAGTTGGGGATAACTCGTTATTTATTTTTAACATATTTCACCCCTATTTTTTATACTTTTATTATATCTAAAATTTAGAAATTAATCAAATAATTTTTAGTACTTTTGCGAAAATTGTCGATAATTCGAAATATTCTCGTAAAAAACAAAATAAAGACAAGTTTTCTTGCCTTTACTTTACGCAATTTGTTACAAAATATAACAATGCATTTTTATCATTCATTTCACCTGCTTTAATTTGATAATCTAATTGAGCACCCAAATCTAATATTTTCTTTAATTGAGCAGGGGTAAATTTTGAGCCAACTTCACGAGCAATTTTAATAGAGTATTCTTTTACTCCTAATTTTGTAGCAATTTGAGCATTTGTTGCCTTACTTGAAATTGCATAAAACATACGGCGAAAATTACTTAAAACAAGCATTAACAACATTTGCGGTGATTCTTTACGTTCTAAAAGTTGATTGATTATTGCTATTGCTTTTTTGCCATTTTTTTCTGATACCGCTTTTCCTAATTCAAATATATCATACTCTACTTCACGATGAACATTTTCTTCAATATGTTGCAAAGTTACAACTCCCCCCTTTCCTAAAAGGTTGGCAAGTTTTATTGTTTCATTGTTAATACGAGTATAATCCGAGTTACAGAATTCTACAAGTTTATTTAACGCATCATTATTTATAGTACACTCAAAAGTTTTAAGTTGAGTTGCCACAAGTTTAGCAAGCATACGTAAATCAAGTGGCGAACAATCAACTAATGTTGCTGTTGATTCAATTTTTTTGTAAACAGAATTATTTAGACTATCAACTATAATTAGTATAGTGCTTTGAAGTGGTTTTGAAACATATTCGATTAAAGGTTTAACTTCATCAACTTTTTTAACAGCGATATCACGCAAAACAACAGCACGATATTCGTCCATCATTGGAATACTTTTGCACGCACTCAAAATACTAGACATATCAGTATTTTCATCATTAAAAGTAGAAAGGTTTAAATCTTTAATTTTTACAGCACGATTTACAATCATATCAACTGCTTTTTGTCTTAAAAATGAATCACTACCACGGATTAAATAAACTTGTTGTAATGAATCTAATGATTTTTTTAGTTCTTGAAATTTCATAATAAACAATCCTCTAAAAGTATTTTATCACGTATCAATTATAAAGTAAAGCATTGCGCCAAAATAAATGCAATCCAAAATACAGCAAATGAACTAGCAACTAAACTATATTTTATAGGGGCTTTCGCAACACAAAAATTACTCATATAGAAACAGCCAGTATAATAACCAACTAGCCCCCAACTTGGTGTAGGTTTTGGATATATCATATTGTATGGTAATAATGTAATAAGCCACGCACCTTTATCAACGAGCCAAAAGCCCCATTGCATTAACCATAAAACTTTTGCAAAAAACGGCAAAATCAACGCAACAACAGTAACTAAAAATAACAGCATAAAAGCATAACCAAAAAGCGGAACTAAAATCAAGTTACCGATAAGTCCCCACGTAGGAATATAACCAAAAGCATTTACTATAAGAGGTGTAGTTGCAATCGTTGCCGACAATGTAAGAGCGAGTGGTGAAGATAGTTTTTTAAATTTCATACGTTCAAATAAACGTGTTAATGGTTTATACAACAAAAATATACCAAAAGTACCAGCATAACTTAACAAAAATCCTAAATCAAAAACATATAAAGGATAAAATAATAAAATTATAAT
>JAGART010000175.1 GCA_017622115.1 Clostridia bacterium | reverse complement strand
TTTCAAATTTTTTAACTTCTTTTTGATATCTTTTTTCGTTTAATTCGTATTTCTCTCGCAACAATTCCACATCATCTGGAAGCATTCCATTCTTTTTAGCAAATTTCATTGCACTTTCCAAAAACTTTTCCATTTCTGGATATACTTCAAAGTAGTAATTACCTTCGTTTTCTGGATTAAAGTTTTGTGTATAACTTAATTCTTGTTTTGCACTATCAAAACCACGAGCAAGCAAGTTTAAAGTTTCTATATCAGCATTATTTATAGGCAAAGACAATGCAGGTAAATTATAGATAAAACCATCTTGCAAAATAATAGTATTTCTATCGATACTATTATCGCCTTTTTCACCTAAAATTATAAGTTGTTTACTTTGTATTAATCCTTGAAAATAGTTATATAAACTTAAATTTTCACCATTAGACAAAGTAATTACGTTTTCAAAATTTTGAGGTTTAGTGAAAATTTCACCTTGTGCAATTTCTCGTGGTGCAACTACTTCTATGACTTTACATTGTTGACCATTTGCTACAACAAATTCGACTTTAAACCAATCTTGTCCTGTCATTTCACTCATCACGCCGTGCATATTTTCACGCATTAAAGCAAAGCCTTGACGCACTTGATTAAACCAACTTGCATAATATATATTTCTATTTTCTTTGTCATTTAAATCATCTTTGTACTTTTGTAAAGTTTCCATACCTGATTTTTTCAAAGTACGAATTCTTGCCATAAACATATCATCTGTTTTATGAATACTTAATGCTTTTTTCCATTTCTTTTGATTACTTAATTCTATTTTTTCTTGAACATTCTTAAAACCTTTAATATTTTTATCTGCAAAACTTTTTGCACCAAAAGATTCAAGCCAAAATCTGTGTGTATAAATAGAATTTTTTGGTTCTGCTACTTCAATTTTCCCTAAATTAACATCTTCAAACATTTATAAATCCCCCTACATATCTTATATAAAAATTATATCACAAAAAAGCAAAAATGTCAAATTTAATATATGTATGTAAAATAATTGAGAATTTTTCAATTTTGTAGTAAAATATACTGATATAGGAGCAAAAAAATGAAGAAAAATAAATTTTGCAATTTAATCTTTATATGTTTGGCAAGAGGAATTGCTGGACTTATTAACAAAGATAAAATAATAACAAATGATTTTGACACACTACCTATCGGTTTTAAAATTAATTTAGGCACACTCCCTTATGGTACTTATTTAGGATTAATAAAGACAAACTCTGGATTTTTGATAAAGAAAAATGGCTTTGCAACTGCAGATTTAATCGTTATGTTTAAAAACACAAAATCGGCAAAAAAAGTTATGCTTGCAAAAAAATCTATTGCTCAAAGTTTTAGTGAACACTCAATTATTGTTGGCGGAGATATAGCACAAGCACTTGTGTTAGTACGTATAATTAATCGAGTTGAATGCTATCTATTCCCTCGCTTTATGACAAAAAACATTTTGCCTAAAATCAAAAAGGAAACTTGCACTCTCGCTTTGTATTTTACAGTATTATTTAAACGTTTTAAATATGATGAAAGTCTATTACAAGGAGAATAAAACAATGGAAAATTACTTTGAATTTATAAATTCTGTTAAAATTTGTGCAGGTGAAAATGCACTAGAAAATATAGGCTATGAACTTCAATTTTTAGGTTGCCAAAGACCTTTGATTTTAAGTGATTTGGGTGTTACTAATGCAGGAGTTTTACAAATAGTTTTAGATATTTTAAAAAAGGAAAACGTTCCAACTGATTGTATTTTCAATGAAATCCCAGCAGATAGTGATATTTCTGTAATTAGCAAAATTGCAAAAGTTTATGTTAATTCAGGTTGCGATGGATTAATCGCTTGTG
>JAGART010000174.1 GCA_017622115.1 Clostridia bacterium | reverse complement strand
TACTTCCTTTTTTATTTTAAATTTAAAAATATTTCAAATCTATTTATGCTTGTTACATAAACTGACTTTTTCTCTCATAAAAATATATTATGCAAATATTGACAATTCTCAATTTTATGTTATAATTTGTTTATATTAATTTTCGAGGTATTAAATATGATTATGGGCGGAAAAAGAGCCATTCAAAAAGGGGCTCATCAAGTTAATTGTAGAGACGCATCTACACAAATTGAGGACAATCAAAACTCATTAGAACAAGAATTAAAAGATTGGCAAGAACTCGCTAAATTTGTTGAAAGTGCTTGCAAAATCTATCAAGAACACGTAAAAGGTATTATACCTTATTATTTGTCAGTTGTAGAACAAAGCAAAAAAGCTCAAACTCTTTTGAATAGTCAAATTAATAAAATTCAAAATGAGTTAGAACAACAAAAATAGTCCAAATAAAAAACACCTATTAGTTAGGTGTTTTTATTATTTTATTGATTTTTAAATCACAACTATTCGTAAAATGTACTGCATAGCACTTTGCATAGTATGTTATTTTGATTAATTATTGTTTGTTTCGCCATTTATATTATTACTCGTACTTTGCACATACACCGCTGTAATAATATTGTCCATAACAAGTGATTTTTGCAAACGAATGCTCATTTCCGTTCCTAAATTGTTACCATTCATATCTTCCCAGTGGCTGAAAGTATAGCCTGTTAAACAAGGTTTTGTTGTAAATATAATAGTGTCTGTGTCGGCTAAACTCTCAAAATCATCACCAACAGCATATGCAATTCCGCCCTTTGTTGCAATTACAGCTACACCCTCTACACTCGCACCAAATACCGCTGTATATGTTTCATTTTTAGTTACTGTTTCGTTTAATGGGTTGCTTGTTATTTGTGCATTATCACTTGCTCGTACCCAGTATAAAAAGGCTACACCAGCCGAAGCGATTGCTATTGAATTTACTTTTTGATTGTAGTTAATAGAACCACCACTACTTGAAACACTTCCACCCTCTGTCGCTTGAATTGTTATTGTATAACTATTTATTGTCCACTTTGCATATAGTGTTGTGTTTTCAACTAAATCACTATTTTTAGCACTTGCCATTGTACTTGTGTAGTATTGTGTACCACTTCCGTTTGTTCCAGTATAATACCCACCAAAAGTATAACCAGTACGTGTTGGGGCTGTGGCTGTTGGCATTGCCTTTTCAAAACTTGCAACTACACTACTTGTGCCACCACTTCCACCTTGCGGGTCTAGGGTTATGGTGTAAGTGCTAGGTGTCCATTTTGCATAGAGTGTATGGTCTGCTGTAACTATATCGCTTGCAGACACAGCACTTCCAGTTAAAGCACTTGATTTGTACCAACCAGCAAAAGTGTAGCCAGTACGAGTTGGTGTTGGGAGTGTGCCGTATGTATCACCATCTTTAACTTCTATACTTGCACAACTACTACCACCATTTGAATTGAAAGTTACAGTCTTTTTCAAAGCCTCTACTATACTAGATAGGGAGAGATGAGCGGCAGGACGGACGCCATTGGTACTGCCCACATTGTTGTTGGCAGTACCGCCCGAGGAATTAACTCGAAGAGCACGGTCGCTACCATAGGAAGAGCCGGAGCGCAGCCAGCAAGATGATGCTGTTACGCTGCTGTTTAAAAAGGTCGCTGTCGTAAATCCAATATATGATTTGCTAGATAAGCCCCATAAGCCTCCGTTGAAACTGTAACTTGATGTCGATGTGTTGTACAATTCGTAGAACGATGGTATCCAGAACATATCACTATATACTGTGTTGTCCCACGTCCACGTATTGTAGTAACTTCCACTATAACTATATAGTGCGTTGTGGTGTGAATAATCTGATGATAAATTATATTGTGCATCTGGTTGTTGTGTACTGCTGTATTGCCAGTTTGTACTAGTTGCACTTGCCATTGCACTAGGCGATACTACTATTTGTGATAACACATTATTTGTACTATTCATATCTGTATAGATTTGTTGCGTTGCTTCTCTCAATGTTGATTGAGAGTAATTACCTATCGTGCTATAATAAGTTTTTGATACCCCTTCAAAGACACCATTTTCATACGTGTCTCCTTCAAGGTTAAAATACTCTATCGTGTATGGTCTTGTCATCATTACTGTTATGTAATCTTTTGTGCGATATGTTACTTGCCAGTACACTGGGT